>NZ_SOGW01000106.1:0-79772 GCF_004403075.1 Cryobacterium sp. TMT2-10
TCACGGTCTTCCAGACCAGGGCCTGAATCCGGATCTCGTCCGCGGGCACCGCCACCGGGTGGTCGCCGCCGCCTCCGGTGGCGGCGGCAACGAGTTCGGACTCGGCCGTCTGCACCTGGTCCAGGTCGGTGCAGCGGAGCGTGGGTACCAGGGCGGTCAGGATCGCGTCGACGCTGTCGAGGCCGATCTCCCCGGACGCCAGGCCCGCCGCGGTCGCCGGGAACGCGGGCGGCAGGGCCTGCCTCGCGAGGGTGAACCGGGTGCGCAGCTGCGCGCCCAGCCGGATCCGGCGCTGCGCGGTCGGACGCGAGACCAGCGTCACCCGCTGGATCAGGTCCGACGGGGTGAGGCAGGCCTTCCGGACCGAGAGCCGCCCGGTATCGAGCTCGGGCCGGGACCGGTCGGCGATCGCCGCCGCCGTCGCCACCCGCAGGGCGTCCACCCTTCGGCCGAGCTGCTCCACCGCCGCGGTCACCTGCAGCAGGCCATCGTCATCGCACCCCCGCACCCCCTGAACACCACAGCGTGGCACCCACCTCGCCCGCGAGGGCCGCGAACGCAGCAGCCACCACAGCGGCGTCGAGGGTTGCAGTGGGGTCATCCATACGCACAATTTTAGCAAACATAGAACGCCATGTCGAGACTATCTCAACTTGTGGAGAACTGATTTAGAAGATAAATACTACCCTAGGTCAGGCAGTTGGGCCCGAGCAGGCTCTTCAGCTCCCCGAAGAGGTCCGCGCTGATCTTCACCTGGTGGGGCAGCTCGAACACGCGCGCGGTGTTGCCCTTGATCAATTTGAGCCTGACCTCTGACGTTCCGATGTGGCGGGTGATGACCTCGCCCAACGCCGTCACGGTGTCGGTCGTCGCCCGGGACTCCGCCAGGGTGACGGTCAGCGTCCCCGAGTCGGAGGCCTGCCCGAGTTCCGGCGCGAAGATGCTGTACGCGTGCAGGTTCATCCCGTCGTCGCGCATGCTCACCCGGCCCCGCACGACCACGATGGAGTCGCTGATCAGGTCGGGCGAGAACTCCTGGTAGGCCTTGCCCATGAACATCACGGCGATCTCCCCGCCGAAGTCCTCGACCTGGATGATGCCGTACTGGTTGCCCGACTTCTTCGCGATCCGGTGCTGCACGCTCGTGATCAGCCCGGCGATGGTGACGGTGTCGGCATCCTGGGTCTGCTCCGACGCCATCAGGTCGACGATGGTGGTGCTGGCGTGCTTGGCCAGCGGGATCTCGAGCCCGGCCAGCGGGTGGTCGGACACGTACAGCCCCAGCATGTCCCGTTCGAAGGCGAGCTTCTCCTTCTTGCCCCACTCGGGACGGTCCGGCACCTGCTCGGTTTCCTGCGGGTCGTCGAACAGGCTGTCGAAGTCGAACCCGACCATGCCGTGTTCCTCGTCGCGCTTGATTTTCACGGCCGATTCGACCGCGGCCTCATGGATTTCGACCATGCCGCGCCGGGTCGCTCCGAGGGAGTCGAACGCACCGGCCTTGACGAGGGACTCGATCGTGCGTTTGTTGGCCACCTGGATCGGTACCTTGCGCAGGAAGTCGTGGAACGACTCGAACCGCCCCTTCTCCTTCCGGGCGAGGCGGATGGCGTCGACGACGTTGAAGCCGACGTTGCGCACCGCCCCCATACCGAAACGGATGTCCGTGCCCACGGCCGCGAAGTAGCCGATGGACTCGTTCACGTCCGGCGGCAGGACCTGGATGCCCATCCTGCGGCACTCGTTCAGGTACAGCGCGAGCTTGTCGCGCGAATCGCCGACGCTGGTCAGGAGCGCGGCCATGTACTCGGCCGGGTATTTGGCCTTGAGGTAGGCGGTCCAGTACGAGAGCACCCCGTACGCGGCCGAGTGCGCCTTGTTGAAGGCGTAGTCGGAGAACGGGAGCAGGATGTCCCAGACTGTCTTCACCGCGTCCATGGAGTAGCCGTTGGCGACCATTCCGCCGGAGAAACCCTCGAACTGCTTGTCCAGTTCGGATTTCTTCTTCTTGCCCATCGCCCGGCGCAGCAGGTCCGCCTGGCCGAGGGAGAAGCCGGCCAGTTTCTGCGCGATCGACATGACCTGTTCCTGGTAGACGATCAGGCCGTAGGTGGTGCCGATGACGTCCTGCAGGGCTTCTTCGAGCTCGGGATGGATCGGGATGATCTCCTGCTGACCGGTCTTCCGCAGCGCGTAGTTGGTGTGCGAGTTGGCGCCCATGGGGCCGGGCCGGTAGAGGGCGATGACAGCCGAGATGTCTTCGAAGTTGTCGGGCTTCATCAGGCGCAGCAGGGAGCGCATGGGCCCGCCGTCCAGCTGGAACACCCCGAGGGTGTCGCCCCGGGCGAGCAGCTCGTAGGCCAGCGGGTCGTCCAGCCCGAGCTCCTCGAGCACGGGCCGGTGACCACGGTTGACCGCGATGTTGTCGAGGGTGTCGTCGATGATGGTGAGGTTGCGCAGCCCCAGGAAGTCCATCTTGATCAGGCCCAGGGCCTCGGATGCCGGGTAGTCGAACTGCGTGACGACCTGGCCGTCCGCTTCGCGCTTCATGATCGGGATGATGTCGATCAGCGGGTCGGAGCTCATGATCACGCCGGCGGCGTGGACGCCCCACTGGCGTTTCAGGTTCTCCAGGCCCAGGGCCGTGTCGAAGACGGTGCGGGCCTCGGGGTCGGATTCGATCACCGCGCGGAAGTCGGCCGCCTCGCGGTAGCGCGCGTGGTCCTTGTCGAACATGCCGGTCAGGGGCACGTCCTTGCCCATGATGGCCGGCGGCATGGCCTTTGTGAGCTTGTCGCCCATGCCGAATGGGAACCCGAGCACCCGGGAGGCGTCTTTCAGGGCCTGCTTGGCCTTGATCGTGCCGTAGGTGACGATCTGGGCGACGCGTTCTTCGCCGTACTTCTCGGTGACGTAGTGGATCACCTCACCGCGCCGGCGCTCGTCGAAGTCGACGTCGAAGTCGGGCATGGAGACGCGGTCCGGGTTCAGGAACCGTTCGAAGATCAGGCCGTGGATCAGCGGGTCGAGGTCGGTGATGCCCATGGCGTAGGCCACCATCGAGCCGGCGCCCGAGCCACGGCCGGGACCCACCCGGATGCCCTGCTGCTTCGCCCACATGATGAAGTCGGCGACCACGAGGAAGTAGCCGGGGAAGCCCATCTGGATGATGATGCCGATCTCGTAGTCGGCTCGTTTGCGCACGTCGTCCGGGATGCCCTTCGGGTAGCGCTTGGCCAGCCCGATCTCGTTCTCCTTGACGAACCAGCTCTCCTCGTTCTCCCCTTCCGGGCAGGGGAAGCGGGGCATGTAGTTGGCTTTGGTGTTGAAGTCCACCTGGCAGCGTTCGGCGATCAGCAGCGTGTTGTCGCAGGCTTCCGGGTGGTCGCGGAACAGGTGCCGCATCTGCGCGGCGGTCTTGAGATAGAACTCGTCGGAGTCGAACTTGAAGCGGTTCGGGTCGTCGAGGGTCGAGGCGGACTGCACGCAGAGCAGGGCCGCGTGGGCGGTAGCGTCGTGGGCGTGGGTGTAGTGCAGGTCGTTGGAGGCGACCAGCGGAAGTTTGAGCTCTCCGGCGAGCTTCAGCAGGTCGGTCATGGTGCGGCGTTCGATGTCGATGCCGTGGTCCATGATCTCGCAGAAGAAGTTCTCCTTGCCGAAGATGTCCTGGAAGTCGCCGGCGGCCTTCTTCGCCTCCTCGTACTGCCCGAGGCGGAGGCGGGTCTGCACCTCGCCACCGACGCATCCGGTCGTGCCGATCAGGCCGGTGGAGAACTCGGAGAGCAGCTCCCGGTCCATCCTTGGTTTGAAATAGTACCCCTCCAGGCTGGCCTTGGACGAGAGCCGGAACAGGTTGTGCATCCCCGCCGTGGTCTCGGAGAGCAGGGTCATGTGGGTGTAGGAGCCGGCGCCGCCGACGTCGTCCCGGTTCTGGCCGGAGGCGCCCCAGCGCACCCGGGTCTTGTCGCGCCGGTCGGTGCCGGGAGTGATGTAGGCCTCGGTGCCGATGATCGGCTTGATGCCGGCCTCGGTGGCGGTGCGCCAGAAGTCGAAGGCGCCGAACACGTTGCCGTGGTCGGTAATGGCGACCGCAGGCATCCCCTGCTCGATGGCCGCGTTGATCAGCGGTTTGACGCGCGCGGCACCATCGAGCATCGAGTACTCGCTGTGCACGTGGAGGTGCACGAACGAATCATTCGATCCACCCGACTTATTCTGAGAGGACAAAACGGCTCCGAGGTGTTGAGGTTGGACTCTCCAGCCTAGGCATCGCGCAGCACGTCGAGTGCATGCGCGAGGTCGGCGGGGTATTCGGTGGTGAACGTGACCCAGTCCCGGGAATCGGGGTGGAAGAAGGCCAGCTGCCTGGCGTGCAGCCATTGCCGGGTCAGGCCCAGACGCGCTGTGATCGACGGGTCTGCACCATACATGGCGTCGCCGACGCACGGATGCTGCTGCGCGGCCATGTGCACGCGGATCTGGTGGGTGCGTCCCGTCTCCAGGTGTACCTCCAGCAGCGACGCCGACCGGAACGCCTCCAGGGTCTCGTAGTGCGTGACGGAGTCCTTGCCGCCGGCGATCACCGCGAACTTCCAGTCCGACCGCGGGTGGCGGCCGATGGGAGCGTCGACGGTTCCCGCGAGCGGGTCGGGGTGCCCCTGCACGACGGCGTGGTAGATCTTCTCGACTTCGCGATCGTGGAATGCCTTCTTCAGCCAGGTGTAGGCAGCTTCGGATTTGGCGACGACCATCAGGCCGCTGGTGCCCACGTCGAGGCGGTGCACGATCCCGGCCCGTTCGCTGGCCCCTGAGGTCGCGATCCGGTAGCCGGCCGCGGAGAGGGCGCCGAGGACGGTCGGCCCGGTCCAGCCGACACTGGGGTGCGCGGCGACGCCGGACGGCTTGTTCACGACGACGATGCTCTCGTCGTCGTGAACGATGGTGAGGTCCGGCACCGCGATGGGAACGATCGCCAGGGCTTCCCGGGGCTGCCAGGTCACCTCCAGCCAGGCTCCCCCGTGCAGGCGGTCGGACTTGCCGACCACGGCGCCGTTGAGAGTGACCCCGCCGGCCTCGCACACCTCGGCCGCGAAACTCCGCGAGAAGCCGAGGAGCTTGGCGATGCCGGCGTCGACGCGCACGCCGGCGAGTCCGTCCGGAAGGGGAAGGGAGCGAGTTTCCATAGAGAGGATCAGGGTGCTAACTGGGTGGGAGCCACGTCGGACGTGTCTGAAGCGCTGGTGCGGCGGCCGTCGAGGCCGATGCCGCGAATGGTCAGGTACATGAAGATGATCATGCTCGACACGATGGCCATGTCGGCGACGTTGTAGATGGCGGGGATCAGCCAGGGTGTCGCGATGAAGTCGATGACATGTCCCTGACCGAAAGACGGCTCCCGCAGGAGACGGTCGGTCAGGTTGCCGAGCACGCCGCCGAGCAGCAGACCGAAGACGAGCGACCACGCGAGTGAGCGGATGCGTCCGGCGAACCAGACGATGAGGAACACCACGACGACGGCGATGATGGAGAAAACCCAGGTCATCCCCGTGGCCAGGGAAAAAGCCGCGCCCGGGTTCCGGACGAACTGCAGTTGCAGCACGCTTCCCAGAACCCGGACGACGTCACCCTCGGTCAGTCTCGTGACGACGAGGAACTTGCTGATCTGATCCAGTGCGTAGATGGCCAGCGCCACGAGGGCGAGGACGATCAGCGCAGTGGAGCGTTTCTTCGCTCCGACCTTAGGCGCCAAAGCTCTGGAAGCTCGGCTTCGAGGCGTTGCTCGACTCGACCGGCGACGTGGCGTCGAGGTCGTGCAGCTGGGACTCGATGTAGCTCTTCAGCTTCTGGCGGTACTCGCGCTCGAAGGTGCGCAGGTCATCGATCTTGGTCTCGAGGACCGAACGCTCCTGGTCGAGGATGTTGAGCTGCGCACGCTGCTTGGCTTCCGCCTCGGCGACGAGACGGGCGGCGGTGGCGTGGCCCTCGGCGATGAGTGCATCGCGCTTCTCGGCGCCCTCCTTGACGTGCTCCTCGTGCAGGCGGCGGGCCAGCTGGAGGAGGTTCGTGGTGCCGGCGGTCTCGTCGATGGGCTCGGCGACAACCGGAGCCGGGACGGGCACGGCTGCGGCCACGACGGGCTCGGCAACCGTTTCGGCGATCGGCGCGGACTCGACGGGCTCGGCAACGGGCTCGGAGGCGCCGCCACCGGAGGAAACGCGAGCCTTGAGCTCCTCGTTCTCAGCGGTCAGTCGACGAAGCTCGACAACGACCTCGTCAAGGAAGTCATCGACCTCGTCCTGATCGTAACCTTCGCGAAATTTAGTCGACTGGAACCGCTTGTTGACTACATCTTCCGGAGTTAACGCCATGGCTTTCCACCCTTAAAACTTGAGTTGTGAACATTTGTTTGCGTTCGACCAACGGTACCAAGGTCCGACGTGATGTCGAACCGCGCCGACCGGACGCGTCGTCGGTCAAGAATACATGGCCCGAGTGTGAGGGGGTCTATAACCTCTGCGCGAACGTCATCACGGACATTCCGATGATGACGCAGAGCATGGTCAGGCTCCAGCCGAAATCGAACGCGATGGGGCCGAGCCGGAGCGGCGGCAGGAGCCGCCGGAAGAACTTGATCGGCGGGTCGGTCACGGTGTATACGAACTCGATCAGCACGAGCGTGAAGCCCTGAGGGCGCCACGACCGGTTGACACTGCGCACCAGATCGACGATGAACCGCCCCCACATCACGAAGAAATAGAGCAGCAGAACGAAGTACGCGAGGCCCGCGATGATCCCGATGATGGACACGGTGCGCGCTACGACTGGGCGAAGAAGGACGCCTCGGCGTCGGTTTCCTCAGCCGCGTTGTCGCCGGACACGACGACGTGGGACGGGGACAGCAGGAAGACCTTCGCGGTGACGCGCTCGATCTTGCCGTACAGGCCCTGGGACAGGCCGCTGGCGAAGTCGATCAGACGCCGGGCATCCGCGTCGCTCATCTGGGACAGGTTGATGATGACCGGGATGCCGTCCCGGAAGGATTCGGCGATCACCTGGGCGTCCTTGTACTGGCGCGGGTGGACGGTGAGGATTTCATTCATGTCTGAGGTAGCCACATTCTTAGGGGTGGAAGTCTTGCGCAGCGGTGTCACCGGTGCACGGCCGGCCGAGCCGGCGGAGTGCGACGAGGCGGAGTGCGAAGAGGTGGAGGCGGAGGAGTGAGGAGCCGCGGTCTTCGGGGCCGCCGAGTGCGACGATGCTGGACTGGACGCAGCGGAGTGCGGGGCGGTCGACACGGGCGCAGCAGCGGGCGCCTCGTATTCGAGTTCCTCGTCTGCCAGGCCCAGGTAAACCATGGTTTTCTTGAGCGGGTTGGACATCTCGACCTCCGTGTTGGTGATTCTACTTATCCAGATTAACCGGGTACCGGGCGATTACCGGTGATTGCTGTGCCAATTCGAAGGTGTGTCGCCCCTTCGCTGATCGCCTCCGGGTAGTCCTGGGACATGCCCATGGACAGGAACTTCGCCTCCGGCGCCAGCAGCCGGATGCGCTCGCCCAGCTCACGAACCCGGGCGAAGGCCCGCCTGGGTTCCTCGCCGAGCGGGGCCACCGCCATCAGTCCGAGCAGGCGCAGCCCCGAGGTGGACAGGACTCGTTCGACCAGGGGGTCGAGCAGGCCGGGGTCGACTCCCCCGCGTGCCGGGTCGTCGGTGAGGTTCACCTGCACGAAGCAGTCGATGACGTCGGATTCCGAGCTGAGCGCGTCGACCAGTGAGGCCCGGTCGACGGAGTGAATGACGTCGGCGTAGGCCCGAACCTGTTTGGCCTTCTTGCCCTGGACCTGGCCGACGAAATGCCAGGTCAGGTCCAGTCCGGCCAGGGCCTCGACCTTCGCCTGGGCTTCCTGATGACGGTTCTCGCCGACATCGTGCACGCCGAGGGCGACGAGCTGCTCGATCAGGGTGACCGGGTGGAACTTGGTCACGACGACGGTCACGATGTCCCGTTGGTCGCGCCCGGCCGAGGCCGCCGCGGCAGCGATTCCACTGCGCACGGCGGCCAGGCGCTCCGCCAGGCCGGCCAGGTCGCGCAGGCCGGCCAGGTCGCGCAGGCCGGCCAGGTCGGGGTCACTCATCTCGCCGTTCGCCCCGCTACTTCAGGAAGTCCGGGATGTCCAGGTCGTCCGGGTCTTCTTCGAAGGCGGGGTCGGCGACGGCCGCACCCGGTTCGACGCCGGACCAGACCGAGGACGCGGAGGCGTCACCGACGGAATAGGCGGCGGAATCGTTCGCGTCCGCGGCGGTACCATTCGAACCGGCGCCGTTCGAGGAGACGCCCGCCGCGACGCCGGCGGCGACGAGGTCGGCCCGGCGCACCTCGACGGCCTTGGCACCCGGCTCTCCGCCGTCGAACCCGGCCGCGATCACGGTGACCCGCACCTCGTCGCCGAGGGTGTCGTCGATGACGGCACCGAAGATGATGTTGGCTTCGGGGTGGACGGCTTCCTGCACCAGGCGGGCGGCGTCATTGATCTCGAAGATTCCGAGGTTCGAGCCACCCTGGATGGACAGGAGTACGCCGTGCGCCCCGTCGATGGACGCCTCGAGCAGCGGCGATGCCACGGCCAGTTCGGCGGCCTTGATGGCACGGTCGGCGCCGCGGGAGGAGCCGATGCCCATCAGCGCGGAACCGGCGCCCTGCATGACCGACTTGACGTCGGCGAAGTCGAGGTTGATCAGGCCGGGGGTGGTGATCAGGTCGGTGATGCCCTGCACACCGGCGAGGAGGACCTGGTCGGCGGTGGCGAACGCCTCGAGCATGCTGATGCCGCGGTCGCTGATCTCCAGCAAGCGGTCGTTCGGCACGACGATGAGGGTGTCGACCTCGTTCTTGAGGGAGGCGACGCCGGCCTCGGCCTGCGCCTGGCGGCGCTTGCCCTCGAAGCCGAAGGGCTTGGTGACGACACCGATGGTGAGCGCGCCGATGGACTTGGCGATGCGGGCGACGACGGGCGCACCGCCGGTGCCCGTTCCACCACCCTCGCCTGCCGTGACGAAGACCATGTCCGCGCCAGCCAGGGCCTCTTCGATTTCTTCGGCGTGATCCTCGGCGGCGCGACGGCCCACCTCGGGGTCGGCGCCGGCGCCGAGGCCGCGGGTGAGGTCGCGGCCCACGTCGAGTTTGACGTCGGCGTCGCTCATCAGGAGCGCCTGGGCATCCGTATTGATGGCGATGAACTCGACCCCGCGGAGGCCGAGCTCGATCATGCGGTTGACGGCGTTGACACCGCCGCCACCGATTCCAACAACCTTGATGACTGCGAGGTAGTTCTGATTTGTTGTTGACACGTCCGGCCTCCGGTGGAACCCTAAACCTCTTGTCGAAGTTTAAAGTTATGCTGAGTATGCAATTCCTGTATCGAAGTTATGCGCCAGCCGTGCCGGGACGGGGAGGCGCGCCCGCGTGTCGCGAAGATTCAGCCCAGAACTCAGCGAAGAACTCGCCGATTCAGCGAAGAACGGCGCTGTCGGGCGAGGACACGTCGTATTCGCCGACGGTGCCCACCGGGTGGCTCACGATCAGGGCGGCCAGGACGACCGCCTTGTACTCCGACTTCTCCGCGCTTCCCCAGACCACGCGGGCCCCGCCGACCAGCGTCAGGGTGACATCGTCCTTGGTGGCCGCGGTCACTGTGTCCAGTCCGGTGCGGATGCTCTCCGGCAAAGCGGCGATCACGGCCGTCGCGGCGAGGAAGCCGGCGCTGCCCGACCCCGAGCGCGCATCGATGGTGGCGTACCCGGCCGGGCGCTCCGGGCTGCTCTGGATCACCACTCCGGCCGCGTCGACCAGGTCGAAGCCCGCGCCGGTCGCCAATGCCCCGACCGGCTCGCGCTCGACGATGCGCACCACCAGTGTGGCGGGCGGGCGGCTCTCGGTGACGTAGCTCTGGATCAGGGTGAACTCGGACAGGTCCTTCTTCACCTCGGCCAGATCGACGAGCGGCAACGGCGTGCCGAGCTGGTCGCCCAGAGCCGCCTGAATCTTGTCCGCCGGGATCCGGTTCGCTCCGACGACCTCGATCGTGCGCAGCGCCATCAGCGGCGAGTAGACGCCGACGACGACGAAAGCGGCCAGGACGACGGTGACGCCCAGGGACGCCAGCCAGGCATTGCGCCGGCGGCGTGACCGCCAGGTGAACCGCCTGACCTCCTCGCGCTCGTAGCGTTTCCGAGCCCGCCGGGCGGCCCGCAGCTTGAGCCTGGCCCCGGCCGGTGTGAGGGGCGCCGCAGGTTTGTCGGCCGGCTGCGTCTTCGTCGAGCGCGTGTCCGCAGGCGGCGTGGGTGCGGGGCTCGCGCCCGAGCCCGGCCGCAGTGGAGACACCGAGGCCAGGGGACCCGGAAGGGCGGATGCCGGCTGCACGGTGATCGGCTCGGTGAACGACTCGGTGTTCGGTTCGGTGGACGCGGCGCCACGCGAGGGCCACGAACCGCGCACGAAAGATTGGGCGGCGGGCGGGCGCACGGGGCGACGGATGCCGGCCCCCTTGCGCGCCGGCGGGGCGCTGTCGGTCGGCGTTTCGGCGGGAGGAACGACCGGACGTTCGAAGCCCTGTGGCCGCCTCATGCCCGGGCGCGGCTCATCCGCGCGCCCGCGTGAGCGAGCCGAGGAGCTGGGGAACGATGCGGTACACGTCGCCGCAGCCGAGGGTGACCACGAAGTCGCCGTCCCGGGCGATGGAGGCGACGTAGTCCGCGGCCTCCTGCCAGTCGGGCACGTAGACCACGTGGGACGGGTCGAGGAACCGGTCGGCGACGAGCGTGCCGGTGACGCCGGGCTCGGGGTCTTCCCGGGCGCCGTACACGCCCAGTACGACGGTCTGGTCGGCGCAGGTCTCGAGGGCGTCCGCGAATTCCTGCGCGAAGAGCCGGGTGCGGCTGTACAGGTGCGGCTGGTGCACGGCGATGATGCGGCCGGAGCCGACCACGGTTCGGGCGGCGGACAGGGCTGCGGCCACTTCGGTCGGGTGATGGGCGTAGTCGTCGTAGACGCTCACGCCGCCGACTGTGCCGTGCAGTTCGAACCGGCGCTCCGTGCCGCCGAACTCCGAGATGGCGGCCAGGGACGCTTCAGCCTCGAACCCGAGTCCCACCAGCACAGCGAAGGCCCCGGCGGCGTTGATGGCGTTGTGCCGGCCCGGGATGCGGAGGGTGGCGAAGTAGTCGTGGCCGGCCCACGCCACGCCGAAGCGCACCGGCCCGTCCGTGACCACGGAGTGCAGCCGCACGTCGGCGCCGTCGTCCTCGCCGAAGGTGATGACGCGCTTTTCGGCCAGCTTGCCGGTCACACTGACCGCGCCAGGGTCGTCGGAGGAGATGACGACGAGTTCGGTCGCGTTCTGGGCGAACTCCACGAAGGCCGCCTCGAACGCTTCCAGCGAGCCGTAGTGGTCGAGGTGGTCGGGGTCGACGTTGGTGACCAAAGCCACGGCCGTGTTGTAGAGCAGGAACGACCCGTCGGATTCGTCGGCCTCGACGACGAAGAGATCGTCGGTTCCGCTGGCCGCCGACACGCCGAGGGACTCGATCACGCCGCCGTTGACGAAGCTCGGGTGCTGTCCCAGGCCGAGCAGGCCGGTCACGATCATGCCGGTGGAGGTGGTCTTGCCGTGGGCGCCGGCCACGGCGACCAGACGGTGCTTCTCGATCAGCCAGGCCAGGGCCTGCGACCGGTGCAGCACCGGGAGGCCCTTCTCCCTGGCCAGCACGTACTCGGGGTTGTCCTGCCAGAGCGCGCCCGTGACGACGAGGCTGTCGGCGTCGCCGACGTTCTCGGCCGCGTGGCCGATCGCGATGCGCGCGCCCAGTTTGCGCAGTGCCAGCACGTTGTCCGACTCCCGCACGTCAGACCCGGTCACCGTGTGCCCGGCGTCGATGAACAGGCGCGCGATGCCGCTCATCCCCGAGCCGCCGATGCCCACGAAATGCACCGTTCCGAGATCTCGGGGAATGGTGAGGTTCAGATCGGGCTTGATCACGGTTGCTGCGCTCTTCTCAGTCGGAGACGAATGTGGAGACGAATGGTTGAAGACAGGTGCTCGGTGTGCTGAAACCACGTTAGCCGCCGCGGCCCCGGAATGCCGGATTGACCGCGGCGGGCGCGAACCCGGGCGGTTACCCCCGGACCGCGCCCTGAATGAAGTCGACCATTCTGGCGGCGCCGTCCCTGGCCCCGGCGGATGCCGCCGCGACGCCCATCCGGCGCACCCGCGACCGGTCGCTCAGCACGGGGATGAGCTCGTCCCGGACCCATTCGGGGAGGAAGTCCGCGTCATCGACGAGGATTCCGCCGCCGGACGCGACGACGTCGGCCGCGTTGAAGCGCTGCTCGCCGTTGCCCACCGGGTACGGCACGTACGCGGCCGGGATGCCCAGGGCGCTCAGCTCGGACACCGTGCCGGCGCCGGACCGGGACACGGCGAAGTCCGCCGCTGACAGCGCCAGGTCCATCCGGTCGCAATAGGAGATCATGCGATAGTGCCCCAGACCGGGGTCGCTCACCTCGGACTTGTCGCCGGTGATGTGCAGCACCTGCCACCCGGCGGCGATCAGCGCGGGCGCGGATTGGACGATCGTCGTGTTCAGTCTTCTCGCGCCGAGGGATCCGCCGGTGACGAGCAGGGTGGGCCGCTCCTCGGCGAGGCCGAAGAAGGCGAGCGCCTCCGGGCGAGTCGCGTCCCGGTCCAGCTCGGCGATTTCGGCGCGCAGCGGCATCCCGACGGTGTGCGCGCGCCGGATCCGGGTGCCGGCGAAGGCGACACCGACATGGTGGGTCAACCAGGCGCCCAGCCGGTTGGCCAGGCCGGCCTTGAAATTGGCCTCGTGGATGACGATGGGGATGCCTGACCGGCGGGCGGCCAGGTACGCCGGCGTGGACACGTAGCCGCCAAAACCCACCACGACGTCGACGCCGCGGGCGGCGAGGAGGTCGGCAAGGTCGGCGACCGCCTGGTTGAACCGCGGCAGGAAAGTGAGGGCCTGGCGGTTCGGACGACGCGGGAACGGCAGCCGGGGCACGAACACGAGCTCGTAGCCGCGGGCGGGAACCAGCCTGGCCTCGAGCCCCTCCCGGGTGCCGAGCACGATCAGAGTGGCGTCCGGTTCCCGCGCGGCGATGGTGTCCGCCACCGCCAGCAGGGGGTTCACGTGGCCGGCGGTTCCGCCTCCGGCCAGAAGGTAGGTGGTCACCGGTTCTCTCCCGTCAGCGCTGTGTTGGCCGGCGAGGCCGCGTTGGCCGGCGAGCCGGCATGGTCGCCGTGGGCGAAGGACAGCACGATTCCGATGGCGCCCAGCGTCGACAGCAGGGCTGTGCCGCCGGACGAGACCAGCGGGAGCGGCACGCCGAGAACGGGGAACACGCCGAGGACCACGCCGATGTTGACGAACGCCTGGCCGATCAGCCAGACCATGACGGCCGCGGTGGAGACCCTGGCCTGCATGCTCACGCTGGTGCGCATGATCCGCAGGAACGCGAACGCCAGGAGGATGAACATGGCCAGCACCACGATCGCGCCGATCAGGCCGAGCTCCTCGCCGATGATGGCGAAGATATAGTCGTTGTCGGCGGCGGGCAGCCAGGACCACTTCGCTTTGGAGTTGCCGAGCCCCACGCCGAACACTCCCCCGTTGGCGAGGGCCCAGGTACCGTGCAACGGCTGCCAGCAGGCGGCCGAGATGGGGCCGTCGACCGCGTCGCAGCCGTCACCGAGGAAGCTCAGGATGCGCGTCATCCGGTTGGAGCTGGTCAACGCCATCAGGAGAGCGAGCACGGCACCGACCCCGAGCGGAAGGCCCAGCATGCGCAGGCGCACCCCGGCGAAGAAGAGCGCGCCGAAGAGGATGCCCGCCATGATCATGACGGTGCCGAGGTCCCCGCCGATCAGGACCAGCATGACGGCGCCGCCGCCCACGCCGAAGACGGGGATGTAGACGTGGCGCCAGTCGTCGAGCTTGTTCTGCTTCTGGGACAAGATCATGCCGAGCCAGATGACCAGGGCCAGCTTGATGCCCTCGGAGGGCTGGAACTGGATCCCGCCGATGGAGAGCCAATTGGTGTTGCCGGCCACTTCGATGCCGAGCGGCGTGAACACTACCAGGCACTGGAGCAGGCAGGAGATGATCAGCGCCGGCCAGGAGACGCGCCGCCAGAACTTGAGCGGCAGCCGGCTGATCAGCAACATCAGGGGCACCCCGATCAGGGCGAACCCGCCCTGGCGCAGCACTGTGCCGAAGAACCCGGTGTTCTCCAGGTAGGAGTCCACCGAGGAGGACGAGAGCACCATGACCAGTCCGAACACGATCAGGAACAGGGTCGTGCCCAGCAGCAGGAAGTAGCTGGCGGACTCGGCGTGCAGGACCCGGCCGAGATGGATGCGGGCGGCGTGCCCCGCGTCCTCGGCCTCCGGAGCGGGTCCCGTAGCATGGGGCCCCGCCGTCCGGGTGGCGGCGGTCGCCGCGGCCAGGTCAGGCCTGGGCGCGCGGGTCCGAGGCGGAGTCGCCACCCCGATCACCTCCAAGATATTCGTGCACGGCTTCGGCGAACAACCGGCCGCGCTGGGCGTAGTCGGTGAACTGGTCCATGGATGCGGCGGCCGGCGCGAGGAGCACGACGTCGCCGGTTTCGGCGAGGTCGGCCGCCAGCCGCACGGCCTCCGGCATGACCTGACCAGTGTCGTCGGCCTCGATCTCGAACACCCGCAGCTCGGGCGCGTGTCGCCGGAATGCGTCGCGCAGCACGGAACGGTCGACTCCGATGATGACGGCGCCCCGCAGGTGCCCGACGTGGCCGGCCACCAGCTGGTCGATGTCGACGCCCTTGAGCAGGCCTCCGACGAGCCAGACGACGGAGTCGAACGCGGTCAGTGACGCGTCGGCCGCGTGCGGGTTGGTGGCCTTCGAATCGTCGATCCAGCGGATGCCGGCGGCCTCGGCCACGATCTCGATCCGGTGCGCGTCGAGCCTGAAGTCTTCGAGCGCGTCGTGGATGACCGCGGCGGGCACGCCGAAGGACCGGGCGAGGGCGCTGGCCGCGAGGATGTCGGCGAGGAGGTGCGGCGCACTGAGCCCGTTGGCGCGGAGGTCTTGCACGGTGGTGATCTCCACGGCCGTCTCGTGCCGGTCCTCGTGGAACGCGCGGTCGCAGAGGATTCCGTCCACGATGCCGAGGTCGCTGGGACCGGGCACACCGAGGCCGAAGCCGATCGCCCGAGCCCCCTCGACGACGTCGGCGTCCTCGACCATGCGCATCGTGGCGGCATCCGCCTTGTTGTAGACGCAGGCCGACTTCGTGTTCGCGTAGACCGTGGCTTTCGCGTCGCGGTACGCCTTGGCCGAGCCGTGCCAGTCGAGGTGGTCGTCGGCGATGTTCAGGCAGACGCTGGCCCAGGGCACGAGCGCTCCCGGACCGGTGCGGGGCAGATGGTGCAGCTGGTAACTGGAGAGCTCGACCACGAGCACGTCCCAGCCCTGCGGGTCGCGCACGGCGTCGAGCACGGGCACGCCGATGTTGCCGCAGGGCGCCACCCGGTGGCCTGCTGCGGCGAGCATGGTGGCGGTGAGCTGCACCGTGGTGGTCTTACCGTTGGTGCCGGTGACGAGGATCCATTCGGCCGGGGCACCGACCTTGTCCCGCAGGCGCCAGGCCAGCTCGATGTCACCCCAGACCGGGATGCCGGCGGTCGCAGCCCAGAGCAGTAGCGGGTGGTCGGGGTGGAAGCCCGGCGATGCGATCAGCACGTCCGGCCGGTGCTCGATCAGTTCGGCGGGCACGGTGGCCGGGGCGGCCTGCACGAGGCCCGCCCCGATCACGTCGAGCAGGCGGATGGTCTGCTCCGGTGCCGTCCCGGCCACGACGAGCACCTCGGCGCCGAGTTCGGCGAGGGTGTCCGCGGCCGCGAAGCCGGTGACGCCCAGGCCGAGCACGCCCACCCGCAGGCCGGACCAGTCGGAGTGCCAGCTGGTCAGGCCGTCCAGGCGCGCGGCATCCGCTGCGGCGAGCGAGGCGCCGCCGGAGTGTCTTCCGGTCACTAGCTGGCCAGCCATTCGAGGTAGAACGACCCGACGCCCGCGGCCACCAGGAGGCCGCCGATGATCCAGAAGCGCACCACGACGGTGACTTCGGCCCAGCCCTTGAGCTCGAAGTGATGGTGGATCGGGCTCATCAGGAAAATGCGTTTGCCGCGGGTGAGTTTGAAGTAGGCGCGCTGCACGATGACGGAGCCGGCCTCGAACACGAACAGCCCGCCGATCAGCACTAGGAGCAGCTCGGTGCGGCTGAGGATGGCCAGGGCGGCCAGGGCGCCGCCGATGGCGAGTGACCCGGTGTCGCCGAGGAAGATCTTCGCCGGCGACGTGTTGTACCAGAGGAAGCCGATCAGGCCGCCGACGATGGCCGCCGACACGATCGCCAGGTCGAGCGGGTCGCGCACGTCGTAGGAGCGGTAGAGGTCGGCGACGTCCGCTCCCCCGAACCGGGCCTGGTTGGACTGCCAGAAACCGATCACGATGAAGGCGCCGATCGAGAGGATCGAGGAACCGGTGGCGAGGCCGTCGAGCCCGTCGGTGACGTTGACGCTGTTGGAGGTGGCCGCCACGATCAGGCAGATCCAGATCACGAAGAGGATGGTGCCGATGATGGCGCCGAGCTGCATGAAGTCCAGCGGCAGGTCCCGCAGCAGCGAGATTTTCGTCGACGCCGGCGTCACCCCGTTGATGTTCGGGAACTGGATCGAGAGGAGGGCGAAGGTGCTCGCCACGATGACCTGCCCGATGACCTTGGCCCAGCCGCCGAGACCGAGGCTGCGCTGGTTGCGGGTCTTGAGGAAGTCGTCGATGAAACCGACGAAGCCGAGGCCCACCATCATGAATAGCACCAGCAGCGGCGACATCGGGATGTGGCTCCCGGTGATCCACATGGCCGAGAAGTAGCTGATCACGGTGCCGAGGATGATGATGATGCCGCCCATGGTGGCGGTGCCGCGTTTGGCGTGGTGGCTCTGCGGCCCGTCGTCGCGGATGAACTGCCCCCAGCCCAGCTTCTTGAACAGCCGGATGAACAGTGGCGTGAACGCCAGGGTGAAGACGAGGGAGAAGGCTCCGGCCATCAGCAGTGCTCTCATGAGAACCACTCTCCGAGCCGGTCGCCGAGAAAGCGCAGGCCGGCGGAATTGGACGATTTGACCAGCACAGTGTCTCCCGGTCGCACCGTCTTCGTCAGCAGGTCGAAGGCCTCGTCCGACGACTCGACGAACGCCGACTCCCCGTCCCAGGATCCTTCGTTGATCGTGCTGATGTGCATGCGCCGCGCGCCGCGGCCCACGACGACGAGCTGGGAGATGTTCAGCCGCACGGCCATCAGGCCGATCCGGTCATGCTCTTCGCCGGCCAGCTCGCCCAGTTCGCTCATCTCGCCGAGGACGGCGAAGGTGCGCTGCCCGGGGGCGGCGATCTGGGCGAGTGTCTTCAGCGCGGCGGTCATCGAGTCGGGGCTCGCGTTGTAGGCGTCGTTGATCACGGTCACGCCCTCACGCCCACCCATCACCTGCATCCGCCAGCGCTCGGCGGTCTGCACGGATTCAAGGGCGGAGACGATGTCGTCGATCCCGACGCCGAGGAGTTCGGCGGCGGCCGCGGCGGCCAGTGCGTTCATCACGTGGTGCTCGCCGAGCACCTGGAAGGACACCGGCCGTGACTCCCCCGAGGCCAGCTGCAGGGTGAAGGTGGTGCCGGTCGCGGTCCCGTGCACGTCGGTGGCGCGCACGCCCTCGTCGCAGTACTGGCCGAACCAGACGATCCGGGCCGCGGTGGCGGCGGCCATCCCGGCGACGCGCGGGTCGTCGGCGTTCAGCACGGCGACATCCGTGGCCAGCAGGTCGGTGACCATCTCGGTCTTGGCCAGGACGGTGGCCTCGATGCCGCCGAACTCGCCCGCGTGGGCGAGGCCGACCTTGAGCACGATGCCGATGTCGGGACGGGCCATCCTGATCAGCCGGGCGATCTCGCCGACGGCGCTCGCACCCATTTCGGCCACGAGGAATCGGGTGTCCATCGTGAGTTCGAGCATGGTCAGCGGCGCGCCGACCTCGTTGTTGAAGGAGGCCCGGGCGGCGACGGTGGGCCCGACCCGTTCGAGCACGGCCCGGATCAGGTTCTTGGTGGTGGTCTTGCCGTTCGAGCCGGTGACGCCGACGATCTTCAGGATGCCGGCGGCACGCACGCGGAGCACGACCTCGGTGGCCAGGTCGCCCAGCGCCACCACGGCGTCGGCGACGACGATCTGGGCCACGGGCAGGTCCAGGCGCCGTTCGACGATCAAAAGCGCCGCGCCCTGCCCGGCGGCGGACGGGGCGAAGAGGTGGCCGTCGGTCACGTCCCCGGGCTTGGCCACGAAGATCGAACCGGGCACGGATTCGCGCGAGTCGGTGTGCACCGTGCCGTCGACGACGGACTCGGCGGTCAGCGCGCTGCCGTCGAGGTGGAGGACCCCGGAGACGGCCGCGGCGATCTCGGTCAGGGTGAGGGCGATCATCTACAGCCACCCGGCTTCGCGCAGCGCCTGGCGGGAATCGTCCCTGGCGGAGTACGGAATCTTGACGCCGGCGACTTCGTGATAATTTTCATGCCCTGGTCCCGCGTACAAGATCGCGTCGCCTTCTTTCGCTAGTGAGAGTGCCGTGCGGAACGCCGTGCGGGGATCCGCGACCTCGTAGAACTCCCCGTCGGGGACGGCTTCCCTGGCTGCTGCCAGGAGCGTGGCACGGATGGCCGCGGGGTCTTCGAACCGCGGGTGGAAGTCTGTGACGACCACGATGTCCGACCCGCGCGCCGCGATGGCGCCCATGTCGGCGCGCTTGGTGGTGTCGCGGTCGCCGTCGGCCCCGAACACCATGATCAGGCGGCCGGGCGTGAACTTGCGGATGGCGGCCAGGGTGTTCAGGAACGCATCCGGGCTGTGGCCGTAGTCGATGTAGACGAGCGGGCCCGCGTCGCCCGAGATGCGCTCGGCCCGACCGGGGATGTAGACGTCGATGCCGCCGTCGCGGTCGAGCGTGTGCGCGATGGCCTCGAGGTCGTAGCCGGATTCGACCAGCAGCAGGATGGCGAGGGCCGCGTTGGCGGCCATGAACCAGCCGACCAGGGGAACCCGGGTCTGCAGCCGACGGCCTTCCGGGCCCTCGAGCAGGAACTCGGTGTAGAGCGCGCTCTCGTCGACGATGCTCATGTGCCAGTCGGCGTCGACCGCGGGGTTGCTGCTGAGGGTGGTGACCGGGATGCGGCACTCCTCGACGATCCGGCGACCCCAGCCGGAGTCCACCGTGATCACGCCGCGGCGGGAGCGGTCGGGCTGGAAGAGCTCGAGCTTGGCCTGGAAGTACTCGTCCAGGCCGGCATAGTCGTCGAGGTGGTCGTGGCTCAGGTTGGTGAACCCGGCCACGTCGAAGACGAGGCCGTCGACCCGGTGGCGGCTGAGCGCCTGCGCCGACACCTCGATGGCGACGGCCCGAACCTCGGCCTCGCGCATCCGTGCCAGCAGCGCGTGCAGTTCGGTGGCTTCCGGGGTGGTCAGGGCGCTCACGACGGCCAGCTCGCCGATGCGGCGTTCGGCGGTCGAGGTGAGCCCGGACACGACGCCCAGCTGATTCAGGATGGCGAAGAGCAGGTAGACCACGCTGGTCTTGCCGTTCGTGCCGGTGACGGCGAAGAGCGTCGCCGGGTTGTCCTCCGTGCGGTAGATCCAGGCGGCGACGGCTCCCAGCGCGGCGCGCGCGTCGGGGGTCACCAGGATGGGGAGGCCGCTGCCGGCGGCGAGGAGCGCGCCGGCCTCATCGGTCAGGATGGCGACGGCGCCGGCCTCGCGGGCGGCCGCGGCGAAGGACGCGCCATGGCTGGCCCGTCCGGGTACGCCGACGTAGAGGTCTCCGGGCTGCACTGTGCGCGAACTCAGGCTGACGCCGGTGACCTCGAGGCCATCCACGTCGCCGCGCAAATAAAGTTCGAATTCATCGACCAGTCCCGACAACGATCTGGGGACCGGATGCTGAGGACGGAGAGCCGAGGGTGCCAATTCGGTCACGGGGGCTCGCTTTCTTACCAGGTACCGGGAAGGGCAGGCGCGGTGGCGCCCGATGGAACCGCCCGGTACTTCTTCAGCACCTGGCTCATGACCTCCTGGAAGACCGGAGCAGATGCCGCCGAAGAGTTCAGTTTAACAGGATCGGCGAGGCTGACGGACACGACGTACTGCGGATCGTCGGCCGGGGCGAAGCCGGAGACCGACACCAGGTACCCCTTGGTGTACCCTCCCTGCCCGTCCGGCATCTGCGCCGTGCCAGTCTTGGCGGCCACGCGGTAGCCGGGAATGTTCCACTTCGCGGCCAGCCAGCCCTTCTGGTAGACCATCTCGAGCATGTCGGCGGTGTCGCGCGCGGCGGTGGCCGAGATCACCGGTGTCCCGGTCGTCGGCGGGACCTCGGTCATGGTGCCGTCGGCGTGCCGGCAGCCCGCCACCAGCTGCACGGGCATGCGTACCCCGTTGTTGCCGATCGTCTGGTAGATGCTGGACACCTGCAGTGCCGTGGTCGTCAGACCCTGCCCGAACATGGTCGCGTACTTGGTCTGGTTGTCCCAGTCCTGCCACGGGTGCAGGATGCCGGAGTCCTCGGCGAGGAAGCCCGATTCGGTGACCGCGCCGATCCCGAATTTGGTCATGTAGTCGTAGCGCTGCTCATCGCTGATCATCTCGCCGAACTTGGACATCCCGGTATTGGAGGATTCGATCAGCACGCCGGTCAGGGTGAGGTTCAGGTCGGCGTGGCCGGAGCTATCGTTCACGTTGGCACCGTTCGCCGGGAGGTACCGGTAGGGCGCGACGACCTTGCTGTACGGCGTGGCCACGCCCGCATCGAGCACGGATGCCGCGGTGAGTGCCTTGAACGTCGAGCCCGGTTCGAAGGAGGCCGTGAACGCCCGCGACCCGCGGTCGTCGGGGTTCGGGGTGCCGTTGACGTTGTTGGGGTCCACCGAGGGGTAGTCCGCCACAGCCACCAGCTTGCCGGTCTTCACTTCCTGCACGACGACGTTGCCCCACGCCGCCCCGGTCGCGATGGCCTGCTTGGCCAGCACCTGCTGCACGTACCACTGCAGGTCGGAGTCGATCGTGGTGACGACGTCGCCGCCGTTCTCGGCCTGCCTGGTGGTCACCGTGCTCTGCGGCAGGCGAACACCGTCGGCGCCCTTCTCGTAGGTCTCGATCCCGTTGCTGCTGGCCAGGCAGGCGTCCTGGCCGAGCTCGAGCCCGGCCTGCGCCTCCCCCACGGACGACACGAACCCGACCAGGTTGCCGGCGACGGCGCCGTCGGGGTAGACCCGGCTGGGATTCTTCTCGGCGTACATCCACGGAATCTCGAGCTTGTCGATGGCCCGGAAGACCGAGACGTCCACCGCGCGGGCGACGAAGGCGTAGTCGGAGTCCTTGTTCTCGGCGAGGGCGTCGGCGATGATCTTGAGGATGGCGTCCCCGGACTGCCCGGTGAGGGCGCCGACCTCGGCCGCGGCCTGGGCGACGGTCACGGTCACCTTGCCGGCGTCGGTGGTGCGTTCGAATTCGGCCGCGTTCCGTGGCGACAGGGTGATGTTGTAGCGCATGACCGTGCCGGCCAGGACCACGCCGTTGGCGTCGACGATGTCGCCGCGGGAGCCGTAGACGGGTTGCTCGACCGATCGGTTGCCGAGCGAGTCGGCGTTGAGCGTGTCGGCGCGCACGATCTGGATGTCCACCAGCCGGACCACGAACACGGCGACGAATGCGAACAACAGCACGACCGTCACTGCGATGCGCCGTCTGCCTGACCGGGTGCTGCTCGCCACCTGTGAGTCCTTACTGCGGCCGGGGCCACTGGTTTGGCGGGTTCTGGAGGTGAGCGGCGGGCGAGCGTGCTGGAACGAGACCGCGGTCCGGAACAGCCTAACCGTTACCGGGTCGCGGGCGTCGGCAGTCCGTTCGGCGTGGCCGTCGAGGCGACCGGAGCTGCGGCAGGCGCGGCGGCCGGGGCCGGGGCCACCGAGCCGCCCACGCTGGCACCCTGGCCGCTGCCCTGCGGCAGCTGGGTCACGAGAGGCACCCCGGCGAGGAGGGAGTTGGGCACCAGGCTGGCGGCGCCGCCCTGGCTGCCGGCGGCCGAGGCCGGAGCGCCGAGCACGGCGCCGTCGGACAGCCGGAGGTAGACCGGGTTGGAGTTGCTGACCATACCGAGGGCCTCCGCGTTGGCCGCGAGGCTCTGCGGCGAGGACGACCGCACGAGGTCTTCGGTCACGCTCTCCGCGGTGCGCCCGAGTTCGACCTGGCTGGCCTGGAGCCGGGAGACCTCGTAGGCGGACTGGGAGATCCCGACGCTGAGGAGCAGTTGGGCGAGCACGATCAGTGAGACGCCGGTGACGGCGGAGAGGGCGTAGACGATCTTCGGTCGGGCCCGGCGCTGGCTGCTCGAGGACACGATCTCGATGTGGCGGCGTTCCTCCACCGCGGCGGCGGGCTCGGTCGCCCAGTTCGGTCGTGGTGCGCGTGCGAGGTTGTCGCTCATGCTGCTCTCCTCAGTCGCTCGGCGGCGCGAAGTCGAACCGACGTGGCACGCGGGTTCATCGCTTTTTCGTCTTCCGAGGCCATTTCGGCGCCGCGGATCAGAAGCTTGAATAGTGGTTTGTGTTCGGGCAGCTCGACCGGGAGGCCGGCCGGGGCGCTGGAGCTGGAGGCCTTGGCCAGCAGTTTCTTGACGATCCGGTCTTCGAGGGACTGGTAGGCCATGACGACGATGCGGCCGCCGACGGAGACCGCATCGAGCGACGCCGGGATCGCGCGTTCGAGCACGGCGAGTTCCTGGTTCACCTCGATGCGCAGCGCCTGAAAGACCCGTTTCGCCGGGTGGCCGGCGCGCTGGACGACGACCGGGGTGACGGCGGTGATGACGGCGACCAACTGGGCGGAGCGCACGAACGGCGTCGTTTCCCGAGCTTCGACGATGGCCTTGGCGTAGCGTGCGGCCAGTTTCTCTTCGCCGTACTCGTGGAAGATCCGGCGCAGTTCCTGCTCGCTGTAGGTGGCGAGGATGCGCTCGGCGGTCAGGTCGCTGGTGTTGTCCATGCGCATGTCCAGGGGCGCGTCCTTGGAGTAGGAGAACCCGCGCTCGACCCGGTCGAGCTGCAGGGAGGACACGCCCAGGTCGAAGAGCACACCGGACACCTCCGTGATGCCGAGGCCGGCCAGGGCGTCCTGGATGCCGTCGTAGATGGTGTGCACGAGGTGGATCCGGTCGCGGAACGGCTTCAGCCGCTCCTCGGCGATGGCCAGGGCGTCGAGGTCCCGGTCGAGTCCGACCAGGGTCAGCCCGGGGAAGCGCTGCAGGAACGCCTCGGCGTGCCCGCCCATGCCGAGGGTGGCGTCGACGAGGACCGCGCCGGGGCGCTCCAGCGCCGGGCCGAGCAACTCGACGCAGCGTTCGAGCAGTACTGGGGTGTGGATGTCGTTGATGGCCATAATCCGGGTCAGACCCTGAGTCCTGATCCCCATCCATTCGTTCCTGCCACCGGGGAAGTGTGTCAGGCAGAACGGCTGGGAGTCAGGCGCCAGGAGCTAGATGAGTCCCGGAATCACCTCCTCCGTGATGTTTGCGAATGAGGCTTCTTGTTCGGCGAGGTAGGTCTCCCACGCCGCGCTGTCCCAGATTTCGACCCGGGTGCCCGCACCGATGACCGTGAGCTCGCGGTCGAGTCCGGCGAAGCTGCGCAGGTGGGCCGGGATGGTCACCCGGTTCTGCTTGTCCGGCATCTCGGCGCTCGCACCCGACAGCATCACACGGGCGTAGTCACGGGCGGGCTTGCTCGTGAGCGGTGCCTGGCTGAGCTTCTCGTGGAACGCCTCGAACTCGCGCGTCGTGAAGACGTAGAGGCAGTTCTCCTGCCCACGGGTCATGACGATCCCGGTGGCCAACTCGTCGCGGAACTTCGCGGGGAGGATGATGCGCCCCTTTTCGTCGAGCTTGGGTGCGTAGGTCCCGAGAAACATTCATCACCCCTTCTCTTCCGGCCAAGTTCCAGGTCTTGCTCCACTTTACTCCACTTTCATCCACAAAGTCGGAAATAACCGAGAAAACTCGAGATATTTTCCCCACTGACTCGCACAAACACTGGGCTGGTCCGGTGGAGGGAAAATTGTCATTGGGCACCGGTCCCGCCATCCCCGGGCCGTTTTCGGGCACAAAAAAAGGGCCGATCAGATGATCGGCCCGATTGTTCTCTGCGGTTTGTGTTGCTGCGGTTGGCGTTGCTGCGGTTGGTGTTACTGCTGGCCGTCCTGGCGGCGGTCCCAGCGGTCGTTCATGCGGTCCATGAATCCGCGGTCGGCGGTGCGCTGCGTCGGCTGGCGACGGGGAGGACCGGTCATGCGGCGGCCCGACTTGCCCGGGGTGGTCGCGATCAGGACGCCGGCGAACATGACCACGAAGCCCAAGATGCCGATCCACAACTGCTGCAGGGCCACACCGGCGATCAAGCCACCGATTCCGGCGACGGCAGCCAGAACTCCGATAGCGATCGAGCGGTAGTTGGGCCGGAGGGATGAGCCTCCGACGTTCGCCACGAAGTCGGCGTCGTTGTGGTATAGGCCGCGCTCCATCTCTTCGAGGAGTCGCTGCTCTTGTTCAGAAAGCGGCATCTCATTCCTCCTATTTGGGATCGAGCGGTTTACTCCCCGATTCTAACCCCGCCGGGATGGCTAGGCTAGGCAGGTGGCTGAAAGCAATCAACTGATCGATCTGGTTCATTCTCGCATCGACGATTTCCTCAAAACCCGTCAACCAATTGTGACCAGCATCAGCCCGGATCTGACGCCCCTGGTGGACTTCTCACGGCAGTTTCTCAGCGGTGGCAAGCGCTTCCGGGCCCTGTTCTGCTACTGGGGCTGGCAGAGTGTCGGCACCGGCGCGGGGGGCCCCGGGACCGGCGCATCCGTGCCGGACGAGGGCCGGCTCGGAGCGGTCATTTCCGCCGCCGCGGCCCTGGAGATCTTCCACGCCGCCGCACTGGTGCACGATGACATCATCGACAATTCGGACACCCGTCGAGGAGCCGCCTCGGCCCACAAACTCTTCGAGGGGATGCACAGCGACAACGGCTGGGCGGGCAGCCGGTTCGAGTTCGGCCGGGCCGCTGCCATCCTGCTGGGCGACCTCCTCCTGGGCTGGAGCGACGAGCTGCTCGACGAGGGTCTGGAGCTCGCGCCGGATTCGTCGGCCGCCCGGAACGCGCGGGACGAATTCAACCGGATGCGCACCGAGGTCACCGCCGGCCAGTACCTCGACATTCTCGAAGAGCGAGCCTGGCTGACCCAGCCCGAAGCCGAGCTGTTCGATCGGGCGTTGCGGGTCATCGTCTTCAAGTCCGCCAAGTACAGCGTGCAGGCACCCCTCGTCATCGGCGCGGCCCTGGCCGGCGCCGGACGGGATCACCTGGACGCCCTGCGGGCTTTCGGGCTGCCGCTGGGCATCGCGTTCCAGCTGCGCGACGACCTCCTCGGGGTCTTCGGGGACGCATCCGTGACCGGCAAGCCGAGCGGCGACGACCTGCGCGAGGGAAAGCGCACGGTCCTGATCGCACTGGCCCGCGAGGCCATGCGCGACGCAGGCCGGCGGCACCTGGACGCGCTCCTCGGGGATTCCCTGCTGGAGCCCGCCCAGATCGCGCTGCTGCAGGCCGCCATCACGGACAGCGGCGCCGTCGAAGCGATCGAGGATCTGATCGCCTCCCACGTCGCCGAGGCCCTCGCCGCCCTCGAGGGATCACCGATCAGCGCCGAGGTCACCGGCCGCCTGGTCGAGCTGGCGGAAACGGTGACCCGGCGCGCCTTCTGACCCGGCCGGGTCAGAGAAACAAAGGGGTCAGGCGAGGGCCTGGGCGACGCGTCGCACCTCGGCCTTGCGGCCGGCCAGCAGCGCCTGGATCGGGGGAACTCCGAGGCTGGCGTCGACCTCGAGGAGCCAGTCCATGGCCTGCTCGTCGGTGAAGCCGTCGTCCGCGAGCACGATCAGCGTTCCGCGCAGCTCGGGCAGCGGCGCGCCGTCCTTGATGAACGCGGCCGGAACCTGGAGCGGGCCGCCGTCCCGCCGGACCGCGAGCAGTTGCCTGTCATCGATCAGCTGGCGTACGCGGCTCTGGCTGACGCCGAGCTCCCGTACGAGGTCGGGAATGGACAGCCACAGTTGATCTGAAAACGATTCGGTCACGGTTCCAGCCTCCCATGATTCCCAGGACTCGACAAACCCCGCGCCGGTTTTTTGCGCGTGTTGACGCCCATAACAGGGGCCACACTGTTTGACTCTAATAGTCATCTGTGTCAGCGTGACTGGGCACGCAATCAGGACGAGGAGTCCCATGTCGGCAAAAGCCAGCAGGATCAGCACCAACGCGACGCCGTCGCCCGCCGAAGGCCGGCACCGCCAGGCATCGTCCGGCACCCGCCGGGGACTGGGCATCCTGGCTACCGTTCCCCTCGTTCTGATCAGCACCATCGCGATCAGCCTGAACCTGGCGTCGCCCGCGGACGCGGCGACCCTGGCGAAGAAGCCCGTCAAGAGCAGGAGCAACCTGCCCTCGCCGCCCGCCGACCTCGCGCGGCAGGCCCCCGGCACCTCCGGCGTGGCCGCCCCCGGCCAGTACCAGGTGGTCGAAGGTGACACCGTGAGCGGCGTCGCCGGTCGGTTCGGGCTGTCCACGGCATCCGTGCTCGCCCTCAACGGCCTGGGCTGGTCCGCCAGCATCTTCCCCGGTCAGACGCTGATCCTCGGCCAGGCGAAGCCGGCAGCTTCCGCACCGGCCCCGGCCGACATCGCGAAGTACTCGATCCGGGACGGGGACACCATCAGCAGCGTCGCCGCCGCGCACGGTCTCTCCACCGGCGCCGTCCTCAGCGCCAACGGCCTCGACGGCAACAGCACCATCTTCCCCGGCCAGGCGATCGTGCTGCCCGGACCCGGCGAGGCAGCGCCCGCCACCGTGGCCGCTCCCCCGCCTTCGGCCACCGCCGCCACGGCTCCGGGCTCGCACACCATCGCGGCCGGCGACACCATCGGGGCCATCGCTGCCGCGGCGGGCGTGTCGGTGCAGGCGGTCCTCGACGCCAACGGCCTGGGCTGGTCCAGCATCATTTATCCCGGCCAGGTCCTGGCCGTCCCCTTCTCGTCGTCCCCGTCGGTGTCGGCGTCGGCGTCGGCGCTCCCGCTCGAAGCCGTGGCGCCGTCGGCCCCGACCCTGCCGGAGCCGACGGCGATCTTCGGCGTGGTGACGCCGCTCACCGATGACATGCGCCGCAACGCGGAGACGATCATCCTCGTCGGTCGCCAGGCGGGAGTCAGCGACTCGGGCCTCGTCGTGGCCCTGGCTGCCGCCGCCCAGGAATCGGGCCTCCGGAACGTGGCCTACGGCGACCGGGACTCTCTCGGGCTGTTCCAACAGCGCCCGAGTTCGGGCTGGGGCACGACCGAGCAGGTACTGGACCCCGTTCGGGCCAGCCTCGCCTTCTTCGGCGGGGACGGAAACCCGAACGCGGGCGTCACCCGCGGTCTGCTCGACATCGCCGGCTGGGAATCGATGACCGTGACCCAGGCGGCCCAGGCCGTGCAGATCTCGGCCTACCCCGACCACTACGCCAAGTGGGAGACATCCGCACGGGCCTGGCTGGCCGAGCTCGGCTGACCCGGAACATCCCCCCAAAACCCTGACTACCGGGTGTCCTGGCAGCCCGAGGCCCCGGACGATCCCTAGACTCGACTAGTGAGCGATACCTCTGCCGATCCGATGATCGGCCGTCTGATAGACGGCCGCTATCAGGTGCGCTCCCGGATCGCCCGCGGCGGCATGGCCACCGTCTACGTCGCCACCGACCTGAGACTGGAACGCCGTGTAGCGCTCAAGATCATGCACGGACATCTGGCTGACGACAATACGTTCAAGGCCCGCTTCGTGCAGGAAGCCCGTTCCGCCGCACGGCTCGCGCACCCGAACGTGGTGAACGTGTACGACCAGGGCCAGGACGCCGACATGGCCTACCTGGTGATGGAGTACCTACCGGGCATCACCCTGCGTGACCTGCTCAAAGACTACGGACGGCTCACCAGCGAGCAGACCATGGACATCCTCGAGGCAGTACTGAGCGGGCTCGCAGCCGCGCACAAGGCCGGGATCGTGCACCGCGACCTCAAGCCGGAGAACGTGCTACTGGCCGACGACGGCCGAATCAAGATCGGCGACTTCGGCCTGGCCCGCGCCGTCAACAACAACACCGCCACCGGCCAGGCCCTGCTCGGCACCATCGCCTACCTCTCCCCCGAGCTGGTCACCCGGGGAATCGCGGACGCCCGCAGCGACATCTACGCCCTCGGCATCATGACCTACGAGATGCTCACCGGAGAGCAGCCGTACGTGGGCGAGGCGCCCATGCAGATCGCGTACCAGCACGCCAATGACACGGTCCCCATGCCGAGCACGCGGATTCCGACGATTCCACACGAGCTCGACGAGCTGGTGCTCTGGGCCACCGCCCGCGACCCGGAGCAGCGCCCCCGTGATGCCCGGGTCATGCTCGACCAGCTGCTCGACCTGGACAAACTGGTGCGCCCCGCGGCGACCGGGTCCGGGCAGGCGGAGACCATGGTGATGCCCCGCGGGGCCGGCATGGCCGCCGGAGTGGCCGACGCCGACACTCAGATCCTCGGGGCGGCGCCGCTCGCCGCTACCACGGTGCTCGCGGCGGCCGGGGCTCCCCATAACGCCTCCGCATTCCCCTCGGCCGGTGATTCCGGCCCGGCGAACACCGTCGTCCTGACCGACAAGGCCCGCAAGCGCAAGCGCAAGGGTTACTGGCTGTTCACGCTGGTCCTGCTGCTCGCCGCCCTCGCCGGCGGCGGCGGCTGGTACTTCGGCAGCGGCCCCGGGTCACAGGTTCCGGTGCCGAGCCTCACCTCGGCCAGCCCGGAGGATGCGACCTCCCAACTGGCCGAACTCGGCCTGGAAGCCGCGCGCGACGTGGAATACAGCGGCACGATCGCCGCCGGCCTCGTTTCCAGCACCGACCCGGAGCCGGGCACCCGGATCGCCAAGGGCAGCACGGTGACCCTCCGCGTTTCCCAGGGTCCGCAGCCCATCACGCTTCCGGCGCTGGCCGGACTCACGCAGGAGGCCGCGACCGCCGCCGTCACCGACCTCAAGGCCGCGATCGGCAGCACGGATTCCGTTTTCGACGCCGACGTCGATGCGGGCCTCGTCATCTCCGCGAGCCGCGAAAGCGATGGCGGCGACGTCTCCCCGGGCGGAGGCTACTTCGAGGGTATGAACGTCAACCTCGTGCTCTCACTCGGCGCCGTACCCGACGTGTCGGGCAAGTCGGTCGACGACGCGACGGCAGCCCTCGGCGACAAGGGACTGCTCGTCACCGCCGGCGGGGAGGAATTCAGCGACTCGGTCGCCGACGGTGACGTCATCAGCGCCCGCCCCACCAAGGACGGCCCGGTGCGCGCGGGCGACACGTTCACGCTGACCACGTCGAAGGGGCCGGCCCCGGTCGAGGTCCCCAACGTCGTCGGCAAGTCGTGGGGCGAGGGCAAGAAGATCCTCACCGACCTGGGCTTCAAGCTCAAGTACAACGCGCTCTGGGACACTCCCGGCTTCGCGATCGTCGTGCAGTCGACGGACCCCGCGGCCGGCACACTGGCCCCCAAGGGATCAACGATCAGCCTGGCTGGCTCCCTGGCCTAGCCTGCTGGCTTCTCCCCCTCGTCACCCGCCCGCTCGCCCTCACGGTCCGTCCGCCCGCTCGCACCGCTCGCACCGCCCGCACCGCCCGCTCGCACCGCTCGCACCGCTCGCACCGCTCGCACCGCCGAGCCGGCGCGGTTCTCGGCCGCTTGCTCCGCCCGCCCTGAACCAATTCGACGGAGATTCTGCCCGAATCGGCCCGAAACCGGCCAAAAGTGCCTTTTTAGAGCGATATATCCGTCGAATTCGTTCGCCGACTCCGGCCTCAGGACCGGTGGATGCGGGTCCGGGACCGGCCATAGCCGGTCGGTTCGCAGGCAAACGAGAGCACCCGTTCCGGTCGAGAGTGCCCGGCTGAACGGGTACTCTCGACCGGAACGGGCACTGTGGCGCCGCGGCGTTGGGGTGGGACTAGCGGGCGGCGAGTTCCTCGGCGACCAGGAAGGCCAGTTCCAGAGACTGCATGTGGTTCAGGCGCGGGTCGCAGAGCGACTCATACCGGGTGGCCAGCGCGGCCTCGTCGATGTGCTCCGAACCGCCGAGGCACTCGGTGACGTCGTCGCCGGTGAGTTCCACGTGCACGCCGCCCGGGTGCGTCCCGACGCTGCGATGCGCCTCGAAGAAGCCGCGCACCTCGTCGACGACGTCGTCGAAGCGACGGGTCTTGTAGCCGGTGGGGGTCGTGACGCCGTTGCCGTGCATCGGGTCGGCGACCCACAGCGGCTTGGCCTCGCTCGCCTTGATCGCCTCGAGCAGGGGCGGAAGGGCATCCCTGACCTTGCCGGCGCCCATCCGGGTGATGAAAGTGAGGCGGCCGGGCTCGCGGTTGGGGTCGAGCTTGTCGACCAGGCGCAGCATGTCGTCGGCGGAGGTGGTCGGGCCGAGCTTGACCCCGATCGGGTTCCGCACCCGGGAGAGGAAGTCCACGTGGGCGCCGTCGAGGTCGCGGGTGCGTTCGCCGATCCAGATGAAGTGGGCCGAGGTGTTGTACGGCGTGCCCGTGCGGGAGTCGATCCGGGTCATCGGGCGCTCGTAGTCCATCAGCAGGCCCTCGTGGCTGGTGTAGAACTCGGTGCGGCGCATCGCCTCGAAGTCGGCCCCGCAGGCGATCATGAACTTGATCGCACGGTCGATCTCCTTGGCCACCTTCTCGTAGCGCTGGTTCGCCGGGTTCGCGGCGAAGCCCTGGTTCCAGCTGTGCACCTGGCGCAGGTCTGCGAAACCGCCCTGGGTGAAGGCGCGGATCAGATTGAGGGTGGATGCCGCGGTGTGGTAGCCCTTGACCAGGCGGGCCGGGTCGGCCTCGCGCGATTCGGGGGTGAAATCGTAGCCGTTGACGATGTCGCCGCGGTAGGCGGGCAGGGTGACGCCGCCGCGGGTTTCGAAGTCACTGGAGCGGGGCTTGGCGAACTGGCCGGCCATCCGCCCCATCTTGATCACGGGCATCGAGGCGCCGTACGTCAGGACGACGGCCATCTGCAGCACGGTCTTGACGCGGTTGCGGATCTGCTCGGCGGTCGCGCCGCTGAAGGTCTCGGCACAGTCCCCGCCCTGGAGCAGGAACGCGTGGCCGCTGGCGGCCTCCGCGAGGCGATCCCGCAGGATGTCGACCTCACCGGCGAACACCAGCGGCGGCTGCGCGGACAGCTCGGCGGACGCGGCGGCGACCGCGTCCGCATCCGGCCAGGTCGGCTGCTGCTTGATCGGAAGCGTGCGCCAATAGTCCAGGCCGGCAACCACAGATCGATCTGCGACGACGACTGGTTCGGTTGGGTCTACCACGCGGCTATTCCTGTTTTCTCTGGGCCGGCGCGCACAACTCCGCACCGAACGATGGCTTTGGTGGCCGGAATCGGCCACAAGGCAATGGAGCGATCTTATCGCGAAAGGCTCGCGCGCTTTTCCTTCACGCTGGTCGCATACACGTCCACGTACTCCTGCTTGCTCAGCGCCTGCAGCTCGTACATCAACTCGTCGGTCACGGAGCGGAGCACGAAGCGGTCACCCTCCATGCCGGCGAACCGGGTGAAGTCCAGGGGCTTGCCGATCACGATGCCGATCCGGCGCACCTTGGGGATGCGCGTGCCGGTGGGCATGGCCTTCTCCGTGTCGATCATCGCGACGGGCACCACGGGCACCTCGGCTTCGAGCAGCATCCGGGCAACGCCCGTGCGGCCCCGATACATCCGGGCATCGGGGCTGCGGGTTCCCTCCGGGTAGATGCCGAGCACGCCGCCGCCGGAGAGGATGCGCAGCCCGGTGTTCAGGGAATCCTCTGACGCCTTGCCGCCGGACCGGTCGATCGGCAGTTGGCCGGTCGCCTTGAAGAACTGGCGCGTGGCCCAGCCATTGAGTCCCTTGCCGGTGAAGTACTCGCTTTTCGCCAGGAAGACAACCCGCCGGGGTACGACCAGCGGGAGGAAAACCGAGTCGATGAACGACAGGTGATTGCTCGCGAGGATGACACCGCCCTCTTTGGGGATGTTCTCGAGACCGACCACCCAGGGCCGGAAGATCGCCAGCAGCAGAGGGCCGATGACAATGTTTTTCATGAACCAGTAGAACATCGTTGCCTCCCTCGGTGACCGGCACAGCCTACTGCGCGAAGACGTGTTTCCGCGCGAGGTCGGCCGCGCCCACGACACCGGCGTCGTTGACGAGTTGGGCGATGGCGAATTCCGCCTCGGGGTGATAGCCCCGGGCCGGCAGGTTTTCGAGGTACGCGGCGCGGATCGGCTCCAGCAACAGTTCACCGGCAGCGGCGACTCCGCCGCCGAAGACGAACAACTGCGGGTCGAGCACGGCCGCGAGACTGGCGCACGCCTGGCCGAGGGACCCGCCGAGCTGACGCAGGGCGGCGAGGGCGCCGTTGTCGCCCTCCTGGATCAGCCGGCCGACCTCCTTGCCGGTGAGCTTGCCCTTGCGCTCCCGCGCGGCGGCGAGCCCGAGACCGATTCCGCCGGCGTCAGCCAGCTCGGTGGCGATGCGGAGCAGGGCCCGGCCCGAGCCGTACTGTTCGATACAGCCGTGCGCGCCGCAGCCGCACAGTCGCCCATTCGGCACCACTCGCAGGTGCCCGAGCTCCGCCGCGCAGCCGAAGCCGCCGCGGAAGAGCCGGTGGCCGGAGATGATCGCGCCGCCGACGCCGGTGCCGATGGTGAGCGTCACCATATCGCTGTAGCCGCGACCGGCGCCGAAGACGAATTCCGCCCAGCCCGCGGCGTTCGCATCGTTCTCGATCAGGATCGGCATGTCGAGCCGCGCCTCGAGCGTGGCTCTAAGCGGCTCGTGGCGCCAATTGACGTTGGGCCCGTAATACACGGTGGACTGGGCAGCGTCGATGAAGCCGGCCGCGGCGATGCCGGCGGCGACGACCTCTTCACCGGCGGCGAGTTCCGTGATCATCTCGACGACGGCATCCTCGATGCCGCGCGGATCGCTCGCGGTCGTCGGACGACGGTCCGAACGGATGATCGAACCGGACTCGTCAACGAGAGCCGCGGCGATTTTTGTGCCGCCGATGTCAATCCCAATGGCGTGCACAGCATTCTTCTTTCGTAGGGGGAACAGGGGAATCAGGCCCCCGAGCGAGCGGCAGTGCCGAAGCATGCCCTTTAGAGTGTACTGAGTCAACACACCGCACGGCGAAACACCAGCCTCATTCGTCCCACGCGGATAGAGTGGTCGGAAATGCCCGCCCGGTACCAGAGGAGTTACCGTGAAACAGTTCGATCTGCCCGCAATCGTTCCTGCGGATCCCGCAGCCAACGTCACCGACCTGCTCGTCGACCGCCTCGCGGCAACCCCGGAGTCCGTGCTGTTCTCCCTGCCGCAGAACGGCGCCTGGCTCCCGGTGACCACCAGCCAGTTCTACGGACAGGTCATCGCCCTGGCCAAGGGCCTCGTCGCCGCCGGCATCCAGCCCGGCGACAAGATCGGGCTGATGTGCAAGACCCGCTACGAGTGGACGCTGATCGACTTCGCCGCCTGGTTCGCCGGCGCCGTGCTCGTCCCCGTCTATGAGACCAGCTCCCCCACCCAGATCCAGTGGATCCTGGGCGATTCCGACGCCGTCGCCGTGATCGTGGAAACCCCGGAGCACTTCTCCCGCCTCGATGAGGTGCACCCCGAGCTCCCCAGCGTGCAGCGCGTCTGGCAGATCAATCTCGGCGACCTCGACAAGCTCGGGGCTGCCGGGGTCGACGTGCCGGACGAGGAAATCGAGCGACGCCGCTCCCTCGCGGTGGGCGCCGACATGGCCACCCTGATCTACACGTCCGGTTCCACCGGCCGGCCCAAGGGTTGCGTGCTCACCCACGCCAACTTCGTCGAGACCAGCCGCAACGCGGCCGTCGCGCTGGACGAGGTGCTCACCGACGAGCATGGCGCGTCGACGCTCCTGTTCATCACCACCGCGCACGTCTTCGCCCGGTTCATCTCCGTGCTCTGCGTGCACGCCGGTGTGCGCGTGGGCCATCAGCCCGACACCAAGAAGCTGCTCGAATCCCTCGGCACGTTCAAACCGACCTTCCTGCTCGCGGTGCCCCGGGTCTTCGAGAAGGTCTACAACTCCGCCGAACAGAAGGCGCTCGCCGCCGGGCGCGGCAGGATCTTCGAGACCGCGGCCCAAACGGCCGTCGACCACTCGATGCTGGTCAACGCGGGCAAGCCCGTTCCCCTGATGATGAAGATCCGGTTCACCCTGTTCGACCGGCTCGTCTACAGCAAGCTGCGCGCCGCCATGGGCGGGAACGTGAAGTACGCCGTGTCCGGTTCGGCCCCCCTCGGCATGCACCTCGGCCACTTCTACCACAGCCTGGGCATCAAGATCCTCGAAGGCTACGGGCTGACCGAGACCACCGCCCCAACCACCGTGGGCCGCCCCGCCCAGTTCAAGATCGGAACCGTGGGGCCGCCCCTGCCCGGCGTCTCCGTTCGGGTCATGGACGACGGCGAGATCGAGGTCAAGGGCGTCAACGTCTTCAAGGAGTATTGGAAGAACCCGGAGGCGACCGCGGCCACCTTCAACGACGGATGGCTCCGCACCGGTGACATCGGCGACTTCGACAGTGAGGGTTACCTGACCATCACCGGGCGCAAGAAGGAGATCATCGTCACGGCGGGTGGCAAGAACGTCGCCCCGGCCGCGCTCGAGGACCCCATTCGTTCGAACCCGCTGATCGGCCAGGTCGTCGTCGTCGGCGATCGCAAGCCGTTCATCGCCGCTCTCGTCACCCTCGACCCGGACATGCTTGCGGTCTGGCTGAACAACAACGGCGAGGATGCGGGCATGTCGGTCGCCGAGGCATCCGTCAACACCAAGGTTCTCGCCGAGGTGCAGCGAGCGATCGACCACGCCAACGACCATGTGTCCCGGGCCGAGTCGATCCGTAAGTTCACGGTGCTCTCGACGGAGCTCACCGAGGACAACGGTTATCTCACGCCGAAGCTCAGCATCAAGCGGGACATCATCCTGCGGGACTTCGCCGACACCATCGAGGCCATGTATATCGGCGCCCCGGTGACCGGGACGACCCCGGTCAAGGGCTAGGTGTACAGCCAGGCCGGGTAGCCGGACACGTTCTGGTCGGGTCCGCCCGGACCCGACCGGCATCGATCAGAACCAGGTGGACTCGCGGACTTCCTTCATGGCCGCCCGGCGGTTCTCCTTGTCGAGGCGGTCGAGGTAGAGGAAGCCGTCGAGGTGGTCGGTTTCGTGCTGCAGCGCCTGCGCCATGATGCCGGTGCCGGAGAGTTCGACGGCGTCCCCGTCCAGGTCCACACCGGTCACCCGGGCGAACGGGTAGCGCCGGGTCGGGTACCACAGGCCGGGCACGGAGAGGCAGCCCTCCTCCACGAGTTCGGGCTCGCCGGAGACCTCGACCAGGACCGGGTTCAGGATGTACCCGATCTTGCCGTCGATGTTGTAGCTGAACGCCCGCAGGTTGACGCCGATCTGTGACGCCGCGACCCCCGCCCGCCCGGGCAGGAGCACGCTGTCGAGCAGGTCCTCGACCAGGCTCTCCACCCGGGAGTCGATGGTGACGATCGGGTCGGAGACGGTCTTCAGGACGGGATCTCCGAAGAGACGGATCTGGCGCTCAGGCACAGTGGAACTCCAAGTCGTTGGTACAGGGGATGCAAGGGGCGAGGGAAGAGCAGCCCGTGGCGATCACACGCCGCGGTCGGCCGGAAGGCCTTCCACGACCATGGCGGCCAGGGTGCGGGCGGCGAGCCGCGTGATCGGCTTCAGATCGTCGAACGAGATGACACTTCCCGCGGCCAGCTGCGGGTCCCAGGGGATCCGCACGATCTCCCGCACCCGGGACCGGAAGTGCGACTCGATCTCCTCGAGCTTGACCAGGTTGGTGCCCTGGGTCGCCGTATTGAGCGCGACGATGGCGTTCTGCACCAGGTCGCCGTAGCCGTTCGCCTCGAGCCAGGTCAGGGTTTCCGAGGCCAGCCGGGCCTCGTCGACGCTGCCGCCGGACACAATGACGATCGAATCGGCACGCTGCAGGGTCGCCCGCATCACGGAGTGCACGATTCCCGTGCCGCAGTCGGTGAGCATGATCGAGTAGTACCGGGCGGCCAGGTCGGCGACGACGTTGTAGTCGTCCTCGTCGAAGGCCTCCGACAGGAGCGGGTCGGTGTCGGACGCGAGGATGTCGAGCCGGGTGGCGTCCCGGGACACCAGGGCGGAGAAGTCGGTGAAGCCGCCGATGGATGCGGCCTTCGTGACCACGTCGCGCACGGTGGAACGCGTCTGCTTGGTCACGCGCTCGGAGAGCGTGCCCCGGTCCGGGTTGGCGTCGACGGCGATGATCCGGTCTTCACGGGCATCCGCCAGGGCCATGCCGAGGAGTGCGGTGACCGTCGTCTTGCCCACGCCGCCCTTGCGGGTCAGGATCGGGACGAAGCGGGTGCCGCCGTCGAACTCCTTGCGGATGCGGTCGTCGAGTTCCTTCTGCGCCCGCACCCGGGCGGAATCGCCCAGGTTCACCAGGTGCAGGGTCGCCGCGAAGACGAAGGTGTTCCAGGCGCCGCGGGGCGGCGGCTTGGTGCGCCGGTTGACCGCCAGCAGGCGGTCGGAGGTGAGCATCGCGGCGGATTCGGGCGAGGAGCTCGTTTCGGGGCGGAGCCGGTCACGGCGGGTTTGCTGGGTCGCGGTCTCGGCGGCGGGTGCGGACAGGGCCCGCACGGCGCCCGTGACGGCCGCCGAGGAGCGCTCGGCACGGGGCACGGCCGGGGTGCTGATTTCGATCGTGTGGGTCGTCGGGTGGCTGGGTGCGTCGGCGGGACGGGACAGGCCGACAGGTCCCCTGCGGGCGGCAACCGGCGCCGAGGCCGGCAGAGCGGCCGCGAGGTTCACGATCGTGTGCGGCGGCAGCTCGCTGTGGTACTCGTCACCCGGCTGGGTGAGCGGCACGGCCGAGGGTTCCCGACCGGAACCCTCGGCGCCTGTGCGCTTTTCGGACAAAAGATCAGCCCCTTCGTCGGAGATCGGCCCCAATCTTAGCGCGGCAGCACCACCACGAGCAGATCCCCCGCGTCGACCTGCTGCGTTTTCGGGATCGCGACGCGCTCGACGACGCCCGCGATGGGCGAGGTGATCGCGGCCTCCATCTTCATGGCCTCGATCGAGGCGACACTCTCACCGGCCTCGACGAAGGCGCCTTCCTCGACCTTGAGGGTCACCACTCCGGAGAACGGCGCGGCGATCTGGCCCGGCCGGTTCGCATCCGCCTTCTCCGCCGCCTTGCTGCTGACGGTGATGCTGCGGTCACGCACGAACACCGGGCGCAGCTGGCCGTTCAGGGTCGTCATGACCGTGCGCATGCCCTTCTCATCCGGCTCGCCGATGGCCTCGAGGCCGACGTAGAGTCGCACGCCCTTGTCGATTTCGACGGCATGCTCGACGCCCTGCTGCAGCCCGTTGAGGTAGTCGACGGTGTCCAGTACGGAGAGGTCGCCGAACAGTTCGCGGATCTGCTCGAACTGCCTGGTCGGAGCGGGGAACAGCAGCTGGTTGAGCATGGCGCGGCGGGTGAGGCTGTCGCCGTTCAGGGCGCCGCGCTCGTCCGCGGTCAGCTCGGTCACGCCGATGCGGACGGTGCGTCCGGCGAGCACCTTGCTGCGAAAGGGCTCCGGCCAGCCGCCGGGCAGGTCACCCAGCTCCCCCGCCATGAAGCCGATGACCGAGTCGGGCACGTCGTAGTTGCCGGGGTTCTCCGCGAAGTCGGCGGGGTCGGCGCGCACCGCGGCCAGGTAGAGGGCGAGGTCGCCGACCACCTTGGACGACGGCGTCACCTTGGGCACGCGGCCGAGGATGTCGTTGGCCGCGGCGTACATGTCCTCGATCAGTTCGAAGTCGTCGGCGAGGCCGAGGGCGACCGCTTGCGTGCGCAGGTTGGACAGCTGCCCGCCCGGGATCTCGTGGGTGTACACCCGCCCGGTCGGCGCCCGCAGGCCCGATTCGAAGGGGTGGTAGACCCGGCGCACGTCTTCCCAGTACGGTTCGAGGTCACAGACGGCCTTGAGCGAGATGCCAGTGTCGCGTTCGGTATGGGCCAGCGCGGCGACGAGAGAGGATGCCGAGGGCTGGCTGGTGGTGCCGGCCATCGGGGCGCTGGCCACGTCGACCGCGTCGGCGCCGGCGCGTGCCGCCGCCAGCAGGGTGGCCAGCTGGCCGCCCGGGGTGTCGTGGGTGTGCACATGGACCGGGAGGTCGAACCGGTCCCGGAGAGCGGTGACGAGCTTCTCCGCGGCCGCGGGCCGGAGCAGGCCGGCCATGTCCTTGATCGCGAGGACGTGCGCGCCCGACTCGACGATCTGCTCGGCGAGCCGCAGGTAGTAGTCGAGGGTGTACAGCTTCTCCGCCGGGTCGAGCAGGTCGCCGGTGTAACAGAGCGCGACCTCGGCGACGGATGATCCGGTCGCGAGCACGGCATCGATGGCCGGGCGCATCTGGGAGACGTCGTTGAGGGCGTCGAAGATGCGGAAGATGTCGACACCGGTCGCGGCGGCCTCCCGCACGAAAGCGTCGGTCACCTCGGTCGGGTACGGCGTGTATCCGACCGTGTTCCGCCCGCGCAGCAGCATCTGCAGGTTGATGTTGGGCAGAGCCTCCCGCAACGACGCGAGCCGCTCCCACGGGTCTTCGCCGAGGAAACGCAGGGCCACGTCGTAGGTGGCGCCGCCCCAGGCCTCGACCGAAAGTAGCTGCGGGGTCATCCGTGCCACGTACGGCGCCACGGCGACGAGATCGCGGGTGCGCACCCGGGTCGCCAGCAGCGACTGGTGAGCGTCGCGGAACGTGGTGTCGGTCACGGCCAGGGCCGTCTGGGCGCGCAACGCGGCGGCAAAGCCGGCCGGGCCCAGCAGCTGGAGTCGCTGGCGCGAGCCGGAAGGTGCCGGCTCGGCCAGGTCGAGCTTCGGCAGCTTCTCGGCCGGGTTCAGCAGGGTGATCGGCACCCCGTTGGGCTTGTTCACCGTGACGTCGGCGAGCCAGTTCAGGATCTTGGTCCCGCGGTCCTTGGATGCCCGACCGCGCAGGAGCTCCGGCCGCTCGTCGATGAAGGAGGTGCTGAGGTTGCCGGCCGCGAAGTCGGGGTCGTCGAGGACGGCCTGCAGGAACGAGACGTTCGTGGACACGCCGCGGATGCGGAACTCGGCCAGGGCGCGCTTGGAGCGGGTGACCGCGGACGGGAAGTCACGGCCACGGCAGGTGAGCTTGGCGAGCATCGAGTCGAAGTGGGGGCTGATGTGGGCGCCGGGGTTGATCGTGCCGCCGTCGAGCCGGATCCCGGCGCCGCCGGGCGAGCGGTACGTGGTGATCTTGCCGGTGTCCGGGCGGAAACCCATGGTCGGGTCCTCCGTCGTGATGCGGCACTGCAGCGCGGCCCCGCGAAGCTGGATCTTGTCCTGGGTCAGTTCGAGGTCGCGAAGGCTCTCGCCCGCCGCGATGCGGATCTGGGACTGCACGAGGTCGACATCCGTCACCTCTTCCGTCACGGTGTGCTCGACCTGGATGCGCGGGTTCATCTCGATGAACACGTGCTGGCCCTCACGTTCGCCGACCGTGTCGAGCAGGAACTCGACGGTGCCGGCGTTGACGTAGCCGATCGACCGGGCGAAGGCGACCGCGTCGGCGTAGAGCCGCTGGCGGATCTCGTCGGACAGGTTCGGCGCGGGAGCGATCTCGATCACTTTCTGGTGGCGACGCTGCACGGAGCAGTCCCGCTCGAACAGGTGCACGGTCTCGCCGGTGGAGTCGGCCAGGATCTGCACCTCGATGTGGCGGGGCCGGAGGACCGCCTGCTCCAGGAACATCGTCGGGTCGCCGAAGGCACTGTTCGCCTCGCGCATGGCCTCTTCGAGGGACCCGCGCAGCTCGCTCATCTGGGCGACCCGGCGCATGCCGCGCCCGCCGCCGCCCGCGACGGCCTTCGCGAAGATCGGGAAGCCGATCTCCTCTGCCGCGGCGATCAGCTCGTCGACGTCGCGGGAGGGCGCGCTGGACTTGAGCACGGGCACCCCGGCGGCGATCGCGTGCTCCTTGGCGGTGACCTTGTTGCCGGCCATTTCGAGCACATGCTCGCCCGGGCCGATGAACGTGATGCCGGCCTGCCGGGCGGCGAGGGCCAGCTCCGGGTTCTCGGACAGGAAGCCGTAACCGGGGTAGATCGCGTCGGCGCCGCTCTCCTTGGCCACCCGGATGATCTCGCTCACCGTGAGGTAGGCACGCACCGGGTGACCCGGTTCGCCGATCTGGTACGCCTCGTCGGCCTTCAGCCGGTGCAGGGAGTTGCGGTCCTCGAACGGGAACACCGCGACCGTTTTCGCGCCGAGCTCGTAGGCGGCCCGGAAGGCCCTGATCGCGATTTCACCGCGGTTGGCAACAAGGATTTTCGTGAACATCAGGACCTCTCAAGCGCGGAGCCGCACACAGCCAACGGTTAGGTTCTCCAAGACTAGTGAAGGTAACGTATCTACTTGTGCACGTACTAAGCGTTAGCTCCCTCAAGGGAGGAGTAGGCAAGACCACAGTGACCCTGGGTCTGGCGTCTGCTGCCTTCGCCCGCGGCGTGCGAACCCTGGTTGTGGACATTGATCCACAGTCGGATGTGTCGACGGGGATGGATATCGAGGTCGCCGGCCACCTCAACATCGCCGATGTGCTCGCCTCTCCCAAGGAAAAGGTCGTTCGCGCGGCCATCGTTCCCAGCGGGTGGACCCGCGGCCGGCCCGGCACCGTCGACGTGATGATCGGCAGCCCGTCCGCCATCAACTTCGACGGCCCGCACCCCAGCATCCGGGACATCTGGAAGCTCGAGGAGGCTCTCTCCACGGTCGAGAAGGACTACGACCTGGTGCTGATCGACTGCGCCCCGTCCCTGAACGCGCTCACGCGCACGGCGTGGGCAGCGAGTGACCGGGTGGCCGTAGTGACAGAACCCGGCCTCTTTTCCGTTGCCGCCGCCGACCGCGCCCTGCGCGCGATCGAGGAGATCCGGCGCGGACTCAGCCCCAGACTCCAGCCGCTCGGCATCATCGTCAACCGGGCCCGAGTCGCCTCCCTCGAACACCAGTTCCGGATCAAGGAGCTGCGGGACATGTTCGGTCCGCTCGTGCTCAGCCCCCAGCTTCCCGAGCGCACCTCCCTGCAGCAGGCTCAGGGCGCGGCGAAGCCGCTGCACACGTGGCCCGGAGACAGCGCCCAGGAGATGGCGCGCTACTTCGACCAGCTGCTGGAGCGGATTCTGCGCACGGCCCGCATCGCCGAGTACGCGGAGCAGCGCTGACCTGAGCGCGCCCTGTCTTGAGGACGGCGCCCGAGCGGGCACCGGCCTGGCGTGAGCCGGCCGGGTGGTCTCAGCTGGTCTCGGCTGTTCTCAAGAGACCTTGCGGCTGCCACGGCGGACGGCGAGTTCGTCCGCGGGGTCGACCGCCTGGGTGTCCAGCTCGACGAGGGTCGTCTCGACCTCGCGGAGCACCTTGCCGACGGCGATGCCGAAGACGCCCTGGCCGCGGCTGACCAGGTCGATGACCTCGTCGTTGGACGTGCACAGGTAGACGCTGGCCCCGTCGCTCATGAGCGTCGTCTGGGCCAGGTCGCTGACGCCGGATTCGCGCAGCTGGTTCACGGCGGTGCGAATCTGCTGGAGGGAGATTCCGGTGTCGAGCAGTCGTTTGACCAGCTTCAGAACCAGGATGTCGCGGAATCCGTAGAGACGTTGGGTGCCGGACCCGGCAGCGCCGCGCACGGTGGGCTGGACCAGTTCGGTGCGGGCCCAGTAGTCCAGTTGGCGGTAACTGATCCCGGCGGCCCGAGCCGCCACAGCGCCGCGGTAACCCGATTTGTCGTCGAGCTCCGGCATCCCGTCGGTGAAGAGCAGACCCTCGCTGTAGCGAGAGCCCTCGTCACGCTGATGGAGCTCGCTCATACGTTTTGCCTCTCGGGGTGGGACTGCGACGCAGATGATCGCTGGATCAACGCTACCGAGGTGGGCGGCCCTGATCAACGACATCCGGTCGAACACTTTGCGTGTCGGGCCGAAAAGGTCGGGTCAGGCCCAGTGTAGGACTTACTTGGTCAGTCGGCCCAGGGCGGAGCGTATCAGGCTGCCGCGAATCACCTCGAGCTGTCCGGCGATTTCCACCGCCATCTCGGCGGCCTTGGCGCGGCTGGAGGCGTCCTTGCGACGGGACAGCGGAACGAGGGCGCTCTCGATCAGGCCGAGTTCGCGTTCGGCCGCCCCGCGGAAACTGCGGAGGTGGCGAGGCTCGATGCCGCTGCGTTGCAGTTCCACCAGGGCGCGGAGCACACTCAGTGCATCGTCGCCGTAGACGTCGGCCGGCAGGATGATCGACGCTGACACGGCGTCGTGGAGCAGGGAGGCGGAGGCCCCGGCCTCGCGAGCGAGCTCGTCCCGGCTGAGCCGGCGCGCCGTGGTCAGCATCGAGGGGCCCGGCGTCACCCCGCCGGGGAGGACCGGCGACAGCCCGGCATCGAGATCGTCGAGGTAGGCGCGGATGACCTTCAACGGGAGGTAGTGGTCCCGTTGCATGGAGAGCACCAGGCGGAGGCGATCCAGGTCGCCCGCGCAGAACTTGCGATACCCGGATTCGGTGCGGGCAGGCGAAACCAGCCGCTGTTCCTCGAGGAACCGCAGCTTCGACGGAGTCAGGTCCGGGAATTCCGGCGTCAGCCGGGCCAGCACCTGTCCGATGCTCAAGAGTGACGTCGCGCCCGGCGCTCTGGCCTGGGCGGAGGACGCCGACACTAGTCGCTCGCCAGGAGCTTGAGGTCGTGCCGGGAGGCGTAGAAGGTGAGGCGGAATTTGCCGACCTGGACTTCGGCTCCGTCGTGGAGCAGCGCGGAGTCGATCCGCACGCCGTCGAAGTAGGTGCCGTTGAGGGAGACGAGGTCCTTGACCTCGAAGGCGGTTCCGTGCCGCAGGAATTCCGCATGCCGCCGCGAGACGGTGACGTCGTCGAGGAAGATGTCCGCGTTGGGGTGGCGACCGACCGTCGTCACGTCCGCGTCCAGCAGGAAACGCGCGCCGGCGTTGGGACCCCGACGCACCACGAGCAGGGCGGACCCTGAGGGCAGAGCCGCGATGGCTTCCTGCTCCTCGGCCGTCACTACGCCGTCGATCGCGGCCAACTGCGCCGCGAACTCCTGCCCGAAGGTCATGGTCGTGTCGGTGTTGGCAAAGTTTTGCGGCGCAGCCTTGCGCTGGGGTTCATTCGTCTTTTTGGAATCAATCACCGTACACCTCCTAGTCCTCCAGCGTATCGGATCGGAGGGCCGGATTTACCCGCGGAAGGCGAATCACCCTGGCCGTCTCGATTGCGTAGATAATGCCCGCCCACCAGTAAAGAAAAGCTCCCCACAGCCCGAAGGCCCAGCCCACGGGCATCGACCACCAGGCCACCGCCGGGAAGGCCTCGCCCAGCATGATCATGGGCAGGGCGTAGAAGAGGCAGAACGTGGCCACTTTGCCGAGCAGGTGCACCGGGAGGGGCCCGAACCCGAAGTTCGCCAGGATCACGCCGAGCCCGAGCAGGAAGATGTCCCGCCCCACCACGACCAGCACGATCCACCACGGCACGAGGTCGCGCGAGGCCAGCCCGAGCAGCGCGGCGAAGATGTACAACCGGTCGGCCGCGGGGTCGAGCAGTTGTCCCAGTCGGGTGATCTGACTGAACCGCCTGGCCAGGAAACCGTCGAGGAAATCGGTGAAGCTGGCGACGGCCAGGACGAGGAGAGCCCAGGCATCCTCACCTTGGATCAGCAGGACCAGGAAGACCGGCACCAGGGCCAGTCGGAGCATGCTGAGCAGATTGGGCAGCGTGATGACCTTCGTACTGACGTTGGTTCCCTCTGACCCGGCCACGATCCCGAGTCTACCGAGGCACCGCCGGATCGGTCTGCGCCATCCCGTCAGCCGACCGACCCGCGTTTTTGGGCCCGTCCGTGTTCCGGCTTCTTCTGCTCCGAACCACGGTCCTGCTGCCCGCTGCGGCTCCGCTCCACGCTGCGGCGCAGGGCCTCCATCAGATCGAGGACCTCTCCCCCGCCCTCCTCGCCGGTCGGACGGCCGAGGGTGGCCTCGGTGTCCACCGCGTCCCCGGCCGCGAGTTTCGCGTCGAGGAGTTCCCGCAGCTGGTCCTGGTAGTCATCCCGGAAATCCTCCGGGGAGAAGTCGGAGGCGAACGATTCCACGAGGGCGGCCGAGAGCTCGAGTTCCTGGGCCGAGATGCGCACCGGCTCGTCGAGGGCGGGAAAGCGGGCGTCCCTCACCTCGTCGCTCCAGAGCAGTGATTGCAGCAGCAGGACGTCATCGCGCACCCGGAGCGCCCCGAGGCGCGTCTTCTGGCGCAGCGCGAACCGCGTGATCGCGGTGCGATCCGTGGCCTCGAGCGCCCGGCGCAGCAGCACGTACGCCTTGGCCGACGACCCGTCCGGTTCGAGGTAGTAGCTGCGCTCGAACATGATCGGGTCGAGCTGTTCGCTGGGCACGAATTCGACCACCTCGATCTCGTGGCTTCGCTCGGCCGGCAGCCGGCTCAGGTCCTCATCCGAGATGATCACCGTCCTGTCGCCGCTGTCCCAGGCCTTGCCGATATGGGCGTAGTCGACCACGCGGCCGCACTTCTCACACCGCCGCTGGTACCGGATGCGCCCGCCGTCCGCGTCGTGCACCTGGTGCAGCGCCACGTCGTGGTCTTCGGTCGCGCTGTACACCTTGACGGGCACATTGACGAGTCCGAAGGTGATCGCGCCTTTCCAGAACGATCTCATTCCCTCAGTAGACACCGGTCACGGGCCCGGGGCTAGCCTGCACGGCCTAGCGGCGCCGGGGACCGGAGAGCATGCTGACCTCATGAGCGAGGTGCCGGAACACGGGGGTTCGAGGCAGGTCGTGATGGTCGGGGGGCGCCGGATCACGCTCACCCACCTCGACAAGGTGCTGTACCCGGAGACGGGCACGACCAAAGCGGATGTGCTCGGCTACTACGCCGCCGTGGCCGACGTGCTGATCCCGCACGCCGCCAACCGGCCCGCCACCCGCAAGCGGTGGGTGCACGGCGTCGGGACCGCGGAGGGACCGGGCCACGTCTTCTTCCAGAAAAACCTCGACAGTTCCACCCCGGATTGGGTCAGGCGCGGCCGGCTGCAGCACACTCACCACGTGAACGAGTACCCGCTGGTGAACGACCTGGCCACGCTGACCTGGCTGGGCCAGATCTCCGCCCTCGAGATCCACGTGCCGCAGTGGCAGTTCGGGCCGGACGGCAGTCCGCGCAATCCCGACCGGCTCGTGCTCGACCTCGACCCGGGCGAGGGGGTGAGCCTGTCCGAGTGCGCGGAGGTCGCCCGCCTGGCCCGGGCGATCCTGCGGGACATGGGTCTCGACCCGCTGCCCGTTACCAGCGGAAGCAAGGGCATCCATCTGTATGCGGCCCTGGACCTGAGCCACACGTCCGAGCAGGTCTCGCAGGTCGCCCACGAACTGGCGCGGGCACTCGAGGCCGACCACCCGGACCAGGTGGTCAGCGATATGCAGAAGGCGAAGCGCCCTGGCCGGGTGTTCGTGGACTGGAGCCAGAACAACAGTTCCAAAACGACCATCACGCCGTATTCCCTGCGCGGGACGCTGTGCCCCATGGTCGCGATGCCCCGCACCTGGCGCGAGCTGGCCTCCCCCGGCCTCGCGCAGGTCGATTTTCGGCAGGCCATGCACCGGGTCGAGCGCGGGGGCGATCCGCTGGCCGGCCTGCTCACCGCGCACTCGGGTGGCGGGGACCCGGCCGGTGTCTCCGCCGTCGGCGGGCCGGGGGCGGATGCCCTGGCCGTCTACCGCAGCAAGCGAGACGCGTCCACGACCCCGGAGCCGATGCCGGCCGGCGTCGTGACGGCGGGCGACGGCCGGTCCTTCGTGATCCAGGAGCACCATGCCCGCAATCTGCACTACGACCTGCGCCTCGAGCACGAGGGGGTGCTGGCCTCCTGGGCCCTGCCGCGCGGCGTGCCGACTGATCCGGCGAAGAACCGGCTCGCCGTCAGGACGGAGGACCACCCGCTCGAATACGGCGCGTACGAGGGCGTCATCCCGGCAGGTGAGTACGGTGCCGGCACGGTCAGCATCTGGGACCGAGGCGCGTACGACCTGGAGAAATGGCGGGACGACGAGGTGATCGCCACCCTGAACGGCGAGCCGCGCGGAGGATTGAACGGATCGGCCCGGTTCGCGCTGATCCGCACCGGCGGCAAGAACTGGCTGATCCACCTGATGAAGCCCCGGCCCTCGTCCGGGTCGTATCCGCCGGCGCGTTCGGGGAGCGTCGGTTCCTCCGCCGGGGCCGACCGGCGCATCCGTTACCGGCCCATGCTCGCCACCCTCGGCTCGGTGACCGATCTGCCGGAGGACGACGCCTGGGCCTTCGAGATGAAGTGGGACGGGATCCGTGCCCTGGCCTATGTCCGGGCGGAGGACGATCCCGCCGCGGAGGTGCGCCTGCTGACCCGAAACGGCAACGACGTCACGCCGGCCTATCCGGAGCTGGTGGCGACGCTGCCCGGCGCCCTCCGGGCCGATTCGGCCGTGCTCGACGGGGAGATCGTCGCCCTCGACCGCGCCGGGCGGCCGGATTTCGGCCTGCTCCAGACCCGGATGGGCCTGACCGACCGACGCCAGATCGACGCCGCCGTCGCGGCGACGCCGGTGCGGTTCATGGCCTTCGATGTGCTCGAACGCGACGGGGAGCCGCTCCTGGACCGCACCTACGCCGTACGCCGGGCCGTCCTCGCGGACATCCTGGAGGTGACCGGCGCGGTGCAGGTTCCGCCGGCTTTCGACGGCGACTCCGCCGAGGCCATGCGATCCAGCCGGAACCTCGGTCTGGAGGGCGTGGTCGCCAAGACCCTCGACGGCCGCTACCAGGCCGGGCGCCGCTCCCGGTCGTGGATCAAGATCAGGCATCATCTCAGCCAGGAGGTCGTCATCGGCGGGTGGCGGCCCGGCAACGGCCGGCGGTCGGGCTCGGCGGGGTCTCTGCTGATGGGAATCCCGGATGGGGGCCGGCTTCGCTATATCGGCCGGGTGGGTACGGGCTTCCGGGACCGGGACCTGGACGACCTCCGGGCCCGGCTGGACCCCCTCGAAACGGCGGACGGCCCGTTCGCGGACGTGCCCGTCGCCGACGCCCGGGACGCCCGCTGGGTTCGTCCGGTGCTCGTCGGCGAGGTCGAGTTCGCGGACTGGACCGCGGCCGGCCGCCTCCGGCATCCGTCCTGGCGCGGGTGGCGCCCGGACAAAACGCCGGCGGACGTGGTCAGGGAAGCGCCGTAGCGCGGCTCAGGCGAGACGGGCGCGCAGGGCGGGCCAGCTGGCGGCGAATCCCGGATGCAGCGGAAGATCCCCGACCTGTTCGGTGGGGACCCAGCGGAGCGCAATGCTCTCCTGGTCGCTGATCACCGGGTCGAAGGGCTCCGTGGCCCGGACCACCACCGTGGTGTACGACCAGAACCCGAGGTCCAGGACCGAACTGAACTGCACCGTGACCAGGTCGGCCGGGACGCCGGCCTCTTCCCCGGCCTCGCGCAGCGCCGCCTCGAGGGCGGTCTCGTGTTCGTGCCGCGCTCCCCCGGGCAGCCCCCAGGTGTCACCTTGATGGCTCCAGAGAGCGCGGTGTTGCAGCAGCACCCCCAGCTCGAGGTGGTGCACCAGCAGGCCGGCAGCGCCGAACAGCCCCCAGAACTTGCCGCCATCGGGCCCGTACACCCACCTGTCGCCGTTACTGCTCATGGCACAAGCATGGGGCACCCCGGCCGTGAAAACCCTTCGTGTTGCCCGGTGTCACCCGGTCGTCGGGCGACCGTGCCCGTTCCGGTCGAGAGTGCCCGGCACAGCGGCCACTCTCGACCGGAACGGGAACTACTAAAGGGCCACGATGGCGTGCACGGGGGCGTCGCCGAGGCGGGACCGGCCGACCAGGTCGGTCAGCTCGAGCACGACGCCGACCCCGGCCAGGTGGTAACCGGCCCGCTCGACCAGGCGCGAGGTGGCGGCGATGGTTCCGCCGGTGGCCAGGACGTCGTCGAGGACGAGCACACGCGAGCCGGCGGCCAGCTGGCCGATCTCGAGCTCGAGGCACGCCGATCCGTATTCCAGGTCGTACTCCTCGCTCAGCACCGAGCCGGGCAGTTTGCCGCCCTTGCGCACGGCGAGCACGGCGACATCCGCCGCGTAGCCGACGGCGGCGGCCAGCAGGAAGCCGCGAGCCTCAATGCCCGCGACGGCGTCGAACTGGCCGTCGAACCGGCCGGCCAGTTCGTCGATCAGGGACCGGAACGCCTTGGCGTCGGCGAACACCGGGTTGAGGTCGCGGAACAGGATGCCCGCTTGCGGGAAATCGGGGTACGAGGCGAGGAGGGCGTGCACATGGTCTGCTGCGGGGGTGTTCACCCCCTCAGTTTAAGCGTTCTCCGGCTCGCCCTGACCCGCCCCGCCAGTCCCCCGGATGTCGCGTCCGCACGGTGCTGCGTGCTAGCCTCAGATTTAGCTAACAAAGTTAGACACTTTTTCCGGTATCTTTGCTGGAACGCCAGAAAGGGCAGCTATGCAGGGGTCGAAGTGCTAGAGGAACTCGTGGTTCTGCTGGATGAAGCGGGGCATGAAATCGGCACTGCCCCCAAGCTCATCGTGCACGACACGAACACGGCGTTGCACCTCGCGTTCTCCTGCCACGTGCTCAATCCGGCCGGCGACGTGCTCGTCACCCGGAGAGCCCTGGCCAAGAAGACCTGGCCGGGCGTCTGGACCAACTCCTTCTGCGGCCACCCTCTGCCCGACGAGCCGATGACGGAGGCCATCACGCGCCGTGCCCGCTTCGAACTCGGCCTCGAGGTCACGGACCTGGCCGTCACGCTGCCGGACTTCCGCTACCGGGCCGTCGACAGCAGCGGCATCGTCGAGAACGAGATCTGCCCGGTCTACCTGGCCCGCGCGGACGCCGACCCGGTTCCCAACCCCGACGAGGTGATGGAGTTCGCCTGGGTCGACCCTGCCACCCTCCAGCGTGCCGTGCGCGACGCCCCCTGGGCCTTCAGCCCCTGGCTCGGCCTGCAGCTGGCCGAACTGACGAGCTTCGATGCATGAAATCCAGACCGTCGGGGTGGAAACGGAACTGGGACGCTTCTTCGCGGCGGCACGCCTGCGGGCCAGTGACTACGGGGACCACTATGTCGCCCTCTGGGACTGCCTCGAGCGGGCCAGCACGGGCGGAAAACGGGTGCGCCCCGCCCTCGTGCTGGCCGCGTTCTCGGGCCTCGGAGGCACCGACCTCACCCTGGCAACCCCCGTCGCCGTGAGCTTCGAGCTGCTGCACACCGCATTCGTCATCCACGACGACGTGATCGACCGGGACCTGGCCCGACGCGGCGTGGCCAACATCGCCGGCACGTTCGCCGAGCGGGCGCACGCCCACGGAGCCGAAGACCAGGCGGATGCCTGGGCGGCGACCGCCGCCATCCTGGCCGGCGACCTGGCCCTCAGCGAAGCGCACCGCGCCCTCGCCCTGCTTCCGGTGGAGCTCGAACTGCGCGGGCGACTGCTCGACCTTCTCGACCGGGCCGTGTTCGTGTCCGCTGCCGGGGAGCTGGCGGACGTGACCAACACCGCCTCGAAGCATCCCCTGTCGGTGGACCGGGTGGTGTCGACGCTGGAGCAGAAGACGGCCGTGTACTCCTTCGAAGCACCCCTGCAGGCCGGCGCGGTCCTCGCCGGCGCCTCGGCCGAAGCGATCGACGCCCTCGGTGCGTTTGGCCGGCTGATCGGGGTGGCCTTCCAGCTCACCGACGACATCCTCGGCGTGTTCGGGGACCCGGCGGTGACCGGCAAGAGCGTGCTCACCGATCTGCGTGAAGGCAAGCAGACGGCCCTGATCGCCCATGCGGGCACCACACCGGCCTGGACCGGCATCGCCCCCTTCATCGGAAAGGCAGACCTCACCGAGGCGGAGGCCGAGGCCGTTCGTGCCAGCATCCGGGACTGCGGCGCCCTGCAGTCGGCGACCGAGCTCGCCGCGGACCACGCCGACCGCGCCGCCCGGGCGCTGGACACCCCCGCCATCCCGGCGGCGCTCCGGGCGCTGCTCACCACCCTGGCCGGCACCGCAGTGAATCGCAGCCGATGATCCGGGACACCCCCGCCGAGCACACCGGCATCGCCAAGTACAACGCCGCCGCCCGGGCCAGTTCGGCCACGGTTATCGGCCATTACTCCACCTCGTTCGGCCTCGCGGCCCGGCTCCTGGAGCCGCGCGTGCGCAGCCAGGTGCGCACCATCTACGCCCTCGTTAGGATCGCCGACGAAATCGTGGACGGCGCCGCTAGTCAGGCCGGGGTCAGCGTGGGCGGCCAGCGGGAGCTGCTGGACGGGCTCGAACGGGAGACCGGCCGGGCCATCGAGACGGGCTTCAGCACCAATCTGGTCGTGCACGCCTTCGCCGCGACCGCCCGGGAGGCCGGGATCGGGACGAGCCTGACCGCGCCCTTCTTCGCCTCGATGCGCCGCGACCTCGACCCGTCGCCGTTCGATGCCGCCGGCGTGGCGGAGTACATCTACGGTTCGGCCGAGGTGATCGGGCTGATGTGCCTGCGCTGTTTCGTTCAGGACACCCCGCGCACGGCCGCCGAGCTCGAGGTGCTCGAGACCGGCGCCCGCAGCCTCGGCGCCGCGTTCCAGAAGGTCAATTTCCTGCGCGACCTGGCCGCCGATCGGGACGCCCTCGGACGCAACTACTTCCCCGGCGTGAACCTGCTCACCCTGACCGAGACACAGAAGAACGAGCTCCTCGACGATATGGACGCCGACCTCGACGCAGCCGCACGCGTGCTGCCCATGCTTCCGGTGGGGAGCCGCCGCGCGGTCGCCGCCGCACACCGCCTCTTCGCCCGCCTGTCGGCGAAGCTGCGCGTCACCCCCGCGCGAGCACTGATGAGCGCCCGGGTACGGGTGCCGGATCCGGAGAAAATCATGATTGCACTCGCCGCATCGTTCGGCCCGGGAGCGTGGAAGCGATGAGCAGCACGGCTGGACACGCCGCTGGGCACACCGTCGTCATCGGCGGCGGCATCGCCGGGCTGGCCAGCGCCGCCCTGCTGGCCAGGGACGGCCACCGGGTCACCCTGCTCGAGGCGCACGCGACCCTCGGCGGCCGGGCCGGCTCCTGGGAGGTGGACGGGTTCCGATTCGAAACCGGTCCGTCGTGGTACCTGATGCCGGAGGTGTTCGACCACTTCTACCGTCTGTTCGGCACGTCCTCCGCCGAACAGCTCGACCTGACCCGGCTGGACCCCGGCTACCGCGTGTTCTTCGAGAACACCCGCGAGCCGGTGGACATCGCGGCCGAGCGGGCCGACAACATCGCCCTGTTCGAAAGCCTGGAACCCGGCGCGGGTGCCGCCCTCGACCGCTACCTCGTTTCCGCCAAAGAGACGTACGACATGGCCGTCAAGCGCTTCCTGTACACGAGCTTCGCGAGCTTCCGGCCGCTGCTGGTTCCGGATGTCCTCCGCCGGCTCGGTCGGCTGGCGCGCCTGCTCCTGCAGCCGCTGGACCGGTTCGCCGCCGGCTATGTGAAGGACAACCGGCTGCGCCAGATCCTCGGCTACCCGGCCGTGTTCCTCGGCTCCTCCCCGGACCAGACCCCCTCGATGTACCACCTGATGAGTCACCTCGACATGGCCGACGGCGTGCTCTATCCCCAGGGCGGGTTCACACGGCTGATCGACAGCATCGCCGACATCGCCCGCGCCCAGGGCGTGACCGTGATCACCGGGGCGAGAGTCACGGCCATCCGCACCACCCCGGGCGCCGGGACCGCCGTCGCCGGCGTCAGCTACCGCACGGAGGACGGCACCCTGGTCACCCTCGACGCCGACACCGTCGTCTCGGCCGCCGACCTGCACCACACCGAAACCGAGCTGCTCCCGGCCGCCTCCCGGACCTACCCGGAGAGCTGGTGGCGCAAAAAGGTCTCCGGACCCGGCGCCGTGCTGGTGATGCTCGGGATCAGGGGCGACCTTCCCGAGCTGAAGCACCACACCCTCTTCTTCACCGAGGACTGGGCCGAGAACTTCGGCCGCATTTTCGGCAAGACGACCAGCGTGCCCTCGCCGGCCTCCTTCTACGCGTGCATGCCCAGCGCCACCGACCCGGGCGTCGCCCCCGAGGGGCACACGAACATGTTCCTGCTGGTGCCGATCCCCGCCGACCCGGGCCTCGGCCACGGCGGGATCAACGGCGCCGGTTCGCCGACGATCGAGAAGATCGCGGACGACACCATCCGTCAGCTCAGCGAGTGGGCCGGCATCCCCGACCTGTTCGATCGGATCGTGGTGCGCCGCACCGTGGGCCCAAGCGACTTCGCCGACGACCTGAATTCCTGGCGCGGCGGGGCCCTTGGCCCGGCGCACACCCTGCGTCAGAGCGCGTTCCTGCGCGGCTCCAACGCCTCCGCGAAGGTCGAGGGCCTGTTCTACGCCGGCGGCACCACCATTCCGGGTATCGGGCTTCCGATGTGCCTGATCAGCGCTGAGATCCTGCTCAAACGCATCAACGCGGACACGTCCACCGGACCGCTGCCGGAGCCGCTGCCCGACAAACCGCTGCCGAACTCCGTGCGGCACGCCCGGCCGGAAGCCCGGTAGCGGTGCAGGTCGCCTACCTGCTGACCCTGCTGGCGAGCCTGGGCGCGATGGTGCTGCTCGACGCGCGCTTCCGGCTGTCCTTCTGGCAGAACCCGGTGCGGGCATCCGTGGTGCTCGGCGCGGGGGTGGCGTATTTCCTGCTCTGGGACCTTTTCGGGATCGGTCTGGGCATCTTCTATCGCGGCGAGACCGACCTGATGACGGGCCTGCAGCTGGCCCCGGAGCTGCCGGTGGAGGAACTCGTCTTCCTCACCTTCCTCTGCTACCTCACCCTGAACGCGGTGCAGGGCGCGCGCCTCCTCCTGGGTCGGCGGGGCGCCCGGCCGGCCCGCCCCGGCGTCGACGACGGGACACACGGATGACGTACCTGCTCCTGAACAGTGTCTTCCTCGTGCTCGCGGCGGCCGTGTACCTCGTGGCCGTTCGCCGCGGCGCGCTCTCCCGGCGCGGGATCGCCGCCACCCTGATAGCTCTGGCCGTCGTGATCGTGCTGACGGCCATTTTCGACAACATCATGATCGCGATCGGGCTGGTCGACTACGATCCGAACCGGATCTCCGGGCTGCGCATCGGTGTGGCCCCGATCGAAGACTTCGCCTATCCTGTGGGGGCAGCGCTCCTGCTGCCCGCGGTCTGGGCGCTGCTGGAAAGAAAACGAATGACTGAGACCGATGACTGAGACCCCCACCCCCACGCTGTGGAAGACCCGCCAGGTGTTGCTCTCGTCGCGGCCGCTGAGTTGGGTCAACACGGCCTACCCGTTCGCGGCCGCCTACATCGTGACCACGGGCCGGGTCGACGCCCTGCTCATCGTGGGAACGCTGTTCTTCCTGATTCCCTACAACCTGCTGATGTACGGCATCAACGACGTCTTCGACTACGAGTCCGACCTCCGCAACCCGCGCAAGGGCGGCGTCGAGGGCGCCATGCTCGACCCGGGCCTGCACCGGCTGGTGCTGGTCGCCGGGGTGGTGACCGCGGTTCCCGTGCTCGCGGCGATGCTCCTGCTGGCCGGCACGGGGCATCCGTTGTCCTGGCTCGTGCTCGCGATCAGCCTCTTCGCCGTCGCCGCCTATTCGGTGCCCGGCCTCCGGTTCAAGGAACGCCCGTTCATCGACTCGGCGACGTCGAGCACGCACTTCGTCAGCCCCGCGGTCTACGGCCTGGTCGTGGCCGGCGCCGTCTTCACGCCCGGGCTGGTGGCCCTGCTCCTCGCGTTCTTCCTCTGGGGCATGGCGAGCCACGCGTTCGGCGCGGTGCAGGACATCGTGCCGGACCGGGAAGGCGGGATCGCCTCGATCGCGACCGCACTCGGCGCGGCGCGCACCGTTCGCCTGGCGATCGCGTTCTGGGCCCTCGCCGGGCTGCTGATGCTCTTCACCGGCTGGCCCGGACTGCTCGGCGCGGTGCTCGCGCTGCCGTACATCGGTGCGGCCTGGCCGTTCCGCTCGGTCACGGACGAGCGCGCGGAGACCGCGAACGCGGGCTGGAAGCGGTTCCTCTGGCTCAACTTCCTGACCGGTTTCCTGGTCACGATGCTGCTCATCGCCTGGGTGATGCTCGGACCGTTCTAGCCGCCTGGCCTAGAGTCGAGGCATGGAACCTCTGGGCTCAGCCCGCGTCGACAGCTGGACCTGGGGCGTGCGGATGTTCAAGACCCGCTCCCAGGCCACCGCGGCCTGCCGGGCCGGTCACGTCAAGGTCAACGGCGAACGGGCCAAGTCGGCCCAGCCCGTGCGCGTGGGCGACGAGGTGCGGGTGCGCAGCAGCGGCTTCGACCGGGTGCTGGTGGTGGCGAAGATCGTCACCAAGCGCGTCGGCGCGCCGGTCGCGGCGGAGTGCTTCGTCGACATGACCCCGCCGCCCCCGCCCCGGGAGGAGGTGGCGCTGCTCCCGATGCGCGATCGCGGCGCCGGGCGCCCGACCAAGCGGGAACGCCGGGAGATCGACCGCCTCCGCGCACCCGAACAGCCGGCCCGGTACGAGACGGATGAGGACTGACCCCGAGCCGTGGCGCTGCTCAGGCGCGGGCGCTGTCGGGTGCCGTGCTGTCGGGCGCGAGCGACGGGAACGCGGCGAGGCCGAACTCGTGCCGCAGGACCAGGGTGGCCGCGTACCATCCGTTCATGCCGTGCACGGCGGGACCGGGCGGGGTCGACGCCGAGCAGAGGTAGAGGCCGGGGACCGGCGTCCGCCAGGGCCGGGATGACACCACCGGGCGTTTGACGAGCTGGCGGAGCGACACCACGCCGCCGAGGATGTCGCCGCCGACGAGGTTCGGGTCCTGCGCGGCCATCCCCCGGGCGGACCGGGCGGTGCTGGCCAGGATCGTGTCCCGGAATCCGGGCGCGAAGCGCTCGATCTGCAACACGATCGCCTCGGTCAGGTCCTCGTCCGAGCCGGGCGGCACGTGGGCGTAGGCCCACAGCACGTGGCAGCCCGCCGGCGCCCGCGTGGGATCGAGCACGCTGGGCTGGGTGACCAGCACGAACGGATGCTCCGCCGACCGCCCCCGGGCCACCTCGCGTTCGGCGCCGACCACCTCGGCCCGGGTGCCGCCGACGTGCACCGTGGGCGACCGGGCCACATCCGGATTCGTCCACGGGACCGGGCCGGAGAGGGCGAAGTCGACCTTCGCCACCCCGGCGCCGTAGCGGAAGCGCGCCAGTGCCCGGCGGTACCGATCGGGCAGGCGGGGGCCGGCGAACCGGGCGAGGAAGCCCGGCGACGTGTCGAGCAGGGTGACCCGGGCGGGCTCCAGGTCGGACGGGGAACGCACCTCGGTGTCCAGCCGCAGGCTGCCGCCGTGCGCGAGCAGATCGGCGACGAGCGCGTCGGCGATGGCCTGGGAACCGCCGACCGGGTACCCCCAGCCGCGGCCGTGGGCGTGCGCGGCGAGCAGCAGCCCCGCGCCCGCCGAGGCCGGGGACGGCTGCCGGCCGGGGGTGTGGGCGGCCACGCCGGCGAAGAGCGCCGCCGCCGCCTCTGTCCGGAACACGAGGCGCCGGGCCGCCGTGCCGAGCAGGAGCACCCGTGCGCCGAAGGCGGCCGCGGCCACGGGGTCGTCGGGCCAGCGGAGCAGCTGATTGCCGGTGAAGCCCACCACGCCGTCGAGGCGGTTCAGCAGGGGCTGGAACACCCGCGCCCAAGCACGCGAGTCCCGGCCAAGGGCGTCGGCCGTGCGGTCGAGGTTCAGCCAGGCGACCGCGGCCTGCCCGCCGTCCAGCGGATGCGCGTAGGAGATCTCGGGGACGATGAACGGCACCCGCCCGGTCAAGCCGAATTCCCGGAAGAACGGGGAGGCCAGGGCGGCGGGGTGCACGGCGGAGCCGACGTCGTGCCGGAATCCCGGCAGGGTCAGCTCCTGCGTGCGCAGGGCCCCGCCCGCCGCCCCGGACTGCTCGATCACCTGCACCGACAGGCCGGCCCGGGCCAGCACGACCGCGGCTGCGAGGCCGTTGGGTCCGGCACCGACCACGTTGACGTCAGGCACGGGTCCCTCCGGGAAGGGAGACGGGGGGCACGAGCATTCCGACCTCGGAGCGCACCCACCAGTCGCCGGTCGCGCGACGCTCGGCTGGGGTGGAGAACCGGTACAGGAAGACCCGGGCACGCACGTACCGGGGCGGGCCGGACGGGAAGGGGTTCGCGCGCAGCATCCGCAGTGTCGCCCGGTCCCCCTCGAGCAGCCGGGCCAGGAGCATCTCGAACCACCGGGTGTCGCGGGTTCCGAGCGCCAGGAACCACATCAGCCAGTCGAGCCGGAGGTGGTACGGCGCGAACTGGCGGGGCATCCGCGCCGGATCGCCCGGTTTGCCACGGAACTCGTAGGCCAGCCACCCGGACTCGTCGCCGGGGTCGGCGGCGTCGCTGCCCTCCACGACCACCTCGAAGCGCTCCTTCGTGACCGTGCCGAAAGCGCCGTAGGCGTTCACCAGGTGGTAGCGGTTGAAACTCGCGTTCATCAGCTGGCGGCGGGCGAACAGGTTGCGCAGCGGCCACCAGCTCAGCACCAGCAGGAACCCGGTCGCGGCGAGCACCACGACGACGAACCAGAGCGGCGTCTCCCCCGCCGGCGCCGGCGGGGCCAGGCCGAGCACGAACCGGATGCTGGTGTCGTCGATCGCGGAGAAGGCGAGCACGATGGTGATCCAGTTGAGCCAGGCGAAGTTGCCGGTGAGCACGAGCCAGCCCTGGGTCAGGATCACGATCAGGCCGGCAACGGATGCGAGGGGCTGGGGCGCGAACAGGAAGAACGGCACGACGAGCTGGGCGAAGTGGTTGCCCAGGACCTCGCCGCGGTGGAACCACTTCGGCAGGTGGTGCACGAACCAGCTGACCGGGTTCGGCATCGGCTGGGTCTCGTGGTGGTAGTACAAAGCGGTCAGGTCGCGCCACTCCTGGCCGCCGCGGATCTTGATCAGGCCGGCGCCGAACTCCAGGCGGAACAGGAGCCAGCGGCAGAACAGGATCACGACCAGCGGAGGAGCCACGTCGTTGGAGCCGAGGAACGCCACCACGAAGCCGGCCTCCAGCAGCAGGCTCTCCCAGCCGAACGAGTAGAACGTCTGGCCCACGTTGACGATCGACAGGTAGGCGGCGAAGAGCAGGAGGAAGCACGCCATCGGCAGCCAGGGCGGTGCGAGTTGGGGCAGGCCGGCCACCAGGGCCGCCGCCAGACCGGCCCCCGACCACGCAAGCACGCGCAGCATCCGGTCGGAGTAGCGCCAGTGGAACAGGCTCGGGGACTGGCGGAATCGCACCTGCCGGGTGAACCGGGCCACCGGGAGCAGACCTCGGTCGCCCAGCAGCACGGGGAACTGGTTGATTGCCGAGACGAAGCCGATCAGATAGCACGCCGCAACGCCGCGCTGCAGTACCTGCCGCGCGACCTCATAGTCTCCCGCATCGAACCATTCCATGGTGCCCTCACGATAGGCCGCGGGAGACGGGCCTTCAATGGGGCGGGGACCCGGGACACGGAAACCGCCGCCCGGGGTGCGGGGCGGATCCGGGCCGGACCTTGACGAGGCGGACTAAACCGGTATAGCCTTCCTCTAAACCGGTTCAGTTGGATCGGCTGTCAATGAGGAGGCCACCCGTGAACCGCGAGAAAGTCACGATCGCCGTCGTCGCCAAGCAGGCCGGCGTCAGCAAGGGGCTCGTGTCCTTCGCCCTGAACGACCGCCCCGGCGTCGCCGCCGAGACCCGCGCCCGCATCCTGCAGGTTGCCACCGAACTCGGCTGGAAGCCCTCCCTCCGCGCCCGGTCGCTCTCCACCCAGCGCTCCTTCGCCCTGGGCTTCGTCATCGCCCGGAACCCCGATGTGCTCGCCTCCGACCCGTTCTTCACCTCCTTCATCGCGGGCGTCGAGAGCATCCTCACCGACCAGGGCCGCACCCTCGTGCTCAGCGTCGTGCCCGACGAGGCGAGGGAAGTGAAGACCTACCGCTCACTCGTCGCCGACGGCCGGGTCGACGGCGTCTTCCTCAGCGACCTGCGACACAACGACCCCCGCATTCCGCTCCTGTCCGAACTGGGCCTCCCGGCCGTCACGCTCGGCCGCCCAGACGGCGACAGCCCGTTTCCCGCCGTATCCGTGGACGACAGCCCGGGGATCACCGCCTCGGTGGCGCACCTGGTCACCCTCGGCCACCGCCGCATCGCGCACGTCGCGGGCAACTCGGCCCTGCTGCACGGCAGCAGGCGCCGGGAGGCTTTCGCCGCGGCGCTCCGGGACGCGGGACTGCCCGAGGGCCAGACCGTCGAAACGGACTTCTCCATGGCGGACGGCTCGGACGCCACCCGCCGGCTCCTCACCCAGGACCGGCCGCCGACCGCGATCGTCTTCGCCAACGACCCGATGGCCATCGCGGGCCTCGGAGTCGCCCACGAGTTCGGCATCCGGGTTCCCGAGGACCTGTCGATCACGGGCTACGATGACATCGATTTCTCCCGCTACGTGTACCCGCCGCTGACGACCGTCAGTGCCGCGCCCATGGTCTGGGGCCGGGCCGCGGCGACCACGCTGCTCGCCCTGATGGAGAACGGAACGGCCGACGACGTCGACCTCCCCGCCGCCCGGCTCGTGATCCGCGGCTCCACCGCACCACCACTCAATCCCTGGTAGCCCACATAGACCTCCCGCAGCAAGGCTGCTGCGGAGCAGAAATGGAGAACGAAATGCACAACAATCGAATGGCGAGGCGTCTGCTTACCGTCACGGCGGCTTCGGCCACCGCGATCCTGGCGCTCAGCGCCTGCGCGTCCGGTGGGGCATCCGGGGATGCCGCCACGAGTCGTGGACCGATCACCATCTGGTACTCGAACAACGAGTCCGAAATCGCCTGGGGCAAACAGATGGTGGAGGCCTGGAACACCAAGAACCCGGATGAAAAGGTGAAGGCACAGGAGATTCCGGCCGGCAAGAGCAGCGAGGAAGTCATCGGAGCCGCCATCACGGCCGGCAACGCCCCGTGCCTGGTCTTCAACACGGCGCCCGTCGCCGTGCCGCAATTCGAGAAGCAGGGTGGTCTCGTCAACCTGTCCAGCTTCAAGGACGGTACCGCGTACATCGAGAAGCGCACCGGCGACGCTGCCGCGCAGTACAAGAGCGCCGACGGCAAGTTCTACCAGATGCCGTGGAAATCCAACCCCGTCATGATCTTCTACAACAAGGACATGTTCGCCAAAGCCGGCCTCGACCCGGAGAACCCGAAGCTCGCCACCTACGACGAGTTCCTCGCCACCTCGCGCACCCTGGTCGAGAGCGGCGCAGCACCCAACGCCATCTACCCGGCGCCCACCAGCCAGTTCTTCCAGAGCTGGTTCGACTTCTACCCGCTGTACGCCGCCGAGACGGGTGGCACGCAGCTGATCGAAGACGGCAAGTCCACCTTCAACACCCCCGACGGCGCCAAGGTGGCGGAGTTCTGGAAGACCCTGTACGCCGAGGGTCTCGCCGGCAAGGAGCAGTACCAGGGCGACTCCTTCGCCGATGGCCAGGCGGCCATGTCCATCGTCGGCCCGTGGGCCGTGTCGGTGTACAAGGATGCCGTCAACTGGGGCGCGGTTCCCGTTCCCACCAGTGAGGGCACACCCGCTCAGGAGACCTTCACGTTCAGCGATGCGAAGAACGTGGGCATGTTCACGGCCTGCAAGAACCAGGCGACCGCCTGGGACGTGCTGAAATTCGCGACCAGCGAGGAACAGGACGGCCAGCTGCTCGACCTGACCGGCCAGATGCCGCTGCGCCAGGACCTGACCACGGTGTTCCCCGAGTACTTCGCGGCCAACCCGGCCTACGAGCAGTTCGGTGACCAGGCGTCCCGCACGGTCGAGGTGCCCAACGTCCCCAACTCCGTGGCCGCATGGCAGGCATTCCGTGACATGTACACCAAGACGGTCATCAGCGGCGAGGGTGAGATCCCCGCAGCCCTGGACGGCGCGGCAGCCAAGATCGACAAACTGATCGCCCAGCCGTAACCCGACAATGTCCACTTCGACAGCACAACGGCCCGCCGCCGGGAGGTCACAAACACCTCCCGGCGGGGGCGCCCGTCGGCGCCGCCGGCGCCCCTTACTGGGAAAGAACCCCTTCGGGCTCCTGCTCAGCACGCCCTACCTCATTTTCGTCCTGGCGGTCTTCGCGTACCCACTCGTGTTCGCCTTCTGGATGTCCTTCCACGACTACTTCTTCGCCGCTCCAGGCGCCCAGGTCGACCGGCCCTTCGTCGGCCTCGACAATTTCCGGGAAGTGCTCAGCGACCCGGCCATCATCCGTTCGTTCGGCAACGTGGGGATCTTCCTGCTGATCAACGTCCCACTGACGGTCGTCCTCTCCCTCGTGCTCGCCAACGCCCTGAACAAGGCCGTGCGATTCCGCACGTTCCTGCGGGTGTCGTACTACGTGCCGTATGTGACCGCGAGCGTCGCGGTCGTGGGCGTCTGGATCTTCCTGTTCAGCGGCAACGGCCTGGTCAACCAGATTCTCGGGCCGCTCGCACCCGACCCGCCCTGGCTGATCAACGAGACCTGGGCGATGCCCACCATCGCGATCTTCGTGACCTGGAAGGGCCTCGGATTCTTCATCCTGCTCTACCTGGCCGCCCTGCAGAACGTGTCGGAGGAACTCTACGAGGCCGCAGCGACCGATGGTGCCGGCAAGATCCGCAGCTTCTTCTCGGTCACCGTGCCGGGCGTGCGTCCCGCCACCGTGCTCGTGCTGCTGCTCTCCACCGTCACGGGGGCGAATCTCTTCACGGAGCCGTACCTCCTCACCGGCGGCGGCGGCCCCAACGGGGCATCCTCCTCACCCGTACTGATGATGTACCAGCGCGGAATCGAACAGGGGTCGCCCGACACGGCGGCCGCGATCGGAGTCATCCTCGTGATCGGAGTCCTCATCCTCGCGTTCATCCAGCGCAAGCTCGCGGGAGGTGACGAATCATGACCCGCAAGCAGAACATCCTGCGCGGCGTGGTCCTGGCCGTGGGGGCACTCGTGTTCCTGTTCCCGTTCTACTACATGGTCATCGGCTCGCTGCAGGAGACGCCCGACCCGTCGGTCGCCGGCGCCTTCCCGAATCCGGCGAACCTCACCCTGGCCAACTACGGCGACATCAACAGCCGGATCAACCTGATGCAGGGGCTGCTCAACTCGGGCATCTTCACCGGCGGTGTGATCCTCTGCACCGTGGTGTTCGGGGTGCTCGTGGGCTACGCCCTCGCCCAGCTCCAGTGGCGCGGCCGCGGGGTCACCTTCGCGCTCGCCCTGCTGGTGCAGGTGGTCCCGTTCCAGCTCCTGATGATCCCGCTGTACGTGATGATCGCCAGGGACTACGGTCTCGCGGACAACTACGTGGGCATGATCCTGCCGTTCGCCATCAACTCCACGGCCGTGATCATCTTCAGACAGTACTTCCTGCAGATCCCGAAGGAACTCTTCGATGCCGCGCGGATCGACGGGGCCGGCGAGCTGCGCATTCTCCGCCGGATCGCGCTGCCTCTCGTTCGGCCCGCCCTGCTGACCGTCGTGCTCCTGACCTTCATCGGCCCGTGGAACGAATTCCTCTGGCCATTCCTGATCACCAAGGAGGCGTCCCTCCAGCCGCTCGCGGTTTCACTCGCCAACTACCTCAGCAACGTCGCGGCCACCGCGGCGAACCCGTTCGGGGCGGTCCTTGCCGGGGCCTGCGTCCTCGCCGGTCCTGCTGTGCTTCTGTTCATCCTCTTCCAACGGCACTTCGTGTCGAACAATATCGGCTCCGGCGTGAAAGGTTAGACATGCCCACCCCCACAGAATTCCCCTACCGACTGACCCGCATGGGCATCATCATGACGCCGGAAAAGGGCAACGCCCTCGAGGCCGAAGGAGTCCTGAACCCCGGGACCGGCCACACCGCGGATGGGACCCTGTACCTGCTCCCCCGCCTCGTCGCGACGGGCAACGTCTCCCGGGTCGGCCTGGCCCGGGTCATCATCACGGACGGCGTCCCCACGGGCGTCGAACGCGAGGGCATCGTCCTCGAGCCCGACCGGGGCTGGGAGCGCGGCGCGAACAACGCCGGCGTCGAAGACCCCCGGGTCACGTTCATCCCCCGCCTCGGTTTGCACGTCATGACCTACGTCGCCTACGGCCCCCTCGGCCCGCGCACGGCCGTCGCCGTGTCATCGGACCTGCGCGAATGGCGCCGGCTTGGCCCGGCTCTCTTCGCCTACGACGACGCGCTGGACATGGACCTGAACCTGTTCCACAACAAGGACACCGTGTTCTTCCCGGAGCCCGTCTCCGGCCCGAACGGCGTGGAAAGCTTCGCCGTACTGCACCGCCCGATGTGGGACCTCAGCGAGGTCAAGCCCGGCGAGGGCGTGCGGGTCCCGGCCGGCGTCACCGACACCAGGCAGAGCATCTGGATCAGCTACGTGCCCGTCGCCGACGTGCTCGCCGACCTGACGAGGCTCACCTTCTGGGGCGGCCACAAGTTCCTGGCCGGCCCGGAATTCCCGTTCGAAGCGCTCAAGATCGGCGGCGGACCGGCCCCCCTGCGCGTACCGGAGGGCTGGCTGCTGATGCACCACGGTGTCACCGGCACGATCGACGGAGCGTTCTCGCAGCAGCAGAAGGTCAACTACGCCGCCGGCGCGATGATCCTCGACGCCGACGACCCCACGATCATTCTGCAGCGCACCAGCGAGCCGCTTCTCAAGGCGGAGACGCCCGACGAGATCAGCGGCATCGTGCCGAACGTCGTCTTCCCGACCGCGATCGAGGAGATCGACGGGCAGCTGTTCGTGTTCTACGGCATGGCTGACTCGAAGATCGGCGTTGCACGCCTGGACCACGTCCCGGCGTAAAGATCTCGGCGGCACACCCGCCAGCGCCCGCGCTGCCTCGCGGAACGGCCTCAGGACGGCGACGATTCGTCGCCGTCCTGAGGCCGTTCGCGTCGCCGTCGCCGTCCGGGCCCTGAACCAATTCGACGGAGGTCTTGTCCTAAAAAGTGCGATTCCGGCTTATTCGGGACGATTTCGGCAGAATCTCCGTCGAATTCGTCAGGGGCAGCGGCGCCGGCCGAGCTGCCTGGGCGACCCTCGGCCGTCACCGTTTTGGACGGTCATCGCGCCGAGACGGAAAACGGGCCTATCGAGCATCGGACGCGCATTTCCGGAGTCCCGGAGAGCGCCGGCCGCGGAGGCAACGGAGTGCTCATGAATCATCTCGTCAGTGTCTTGTCCGGCCTGGACAGTCCGGGCATCTACCTCGGCTGGGGGGCCTTCCAAATCCAGCTCGGCAATCTGATCGTGATCCTCGTCATGATCCTCATGTTCATCCTGGCCCTGATCCTGCCCTTCCCGAGCGGGAAGAAACGCAGATGAGCCCCCGCGACGAGCCGACCCGCGCATCCGCCGAGCACAGGGGTGCGACCACGGGCGGGACCAGGGGTGAGAACACGGATCCGGACGAGGCCGAGTACCACACCTGGACCGGCAAGGCCCGCGGCTGGCTGCTGCGCCACCTGCCCGCCGACAAGCTGCTGCCGGAAGACCAGCCCAGCTACATCGCATCCTGGATCTACGTCTTCGGCATGGCCGCGCTCGTCTCCCTCGTCTACATCTTCGTCTCGGGGATCGTCCTGTCACTGAACGGACCGTCCTGGTACCACGTGTCGGACCTGGGCCGGTTTGTGAACAGCACCCACCTGTGGAACGTCGAGCTCTTCTTCATGACCATGGTCGTTCACCTCTGGGGCAAGTACTGGATGGCGGCCTGGCGTGGCGGGCGCGCGCTCACCTGGATCACGGGCGTGGTGTCATTCCTGATCTCGATCGTCGCCGCCTTCACGGGCTACCTGCTGCAGACCAACTTCGACTCGCAGTGGATCGCCTTCGAAGGCAAGGATGCGTTGAACGCCGCCGGTATCGGGGCCTGGTTCAACGTGGCCGACCTCGGTCAGATCTTGGGCTTCCACATCATGCTGCTGCCGCTTCTGGTCGGCGCGATCGTGGCTCTGCACGTGCTGCAGGTGCGCATGCACGGCGTCGTCCCGCCGATCGATGCGGCCGAGACGGATGCCCAGCTGACACCCGGTGCCACGACCGCGACCCCCGGGGAGGCCGGCCGATGAGCGCCGCGCCGGCACGCCCACCCCGTCGCGGCACGGACAGCGACGACCTCGCCCGCCGTCCGTGGCGTGGCGCGGTGCGCGAATACGACCTGTTCAAGGAACTGACCGTCGCCCTCGTCGTGGTGGGCCTGGTCACCCTCACCCTGTCGGCCGTGTTCGGGTCGCCGGACGAGAAGAGCATCACCATGAAATCCTGGGCGGCGGCGCCGGACGACTTCGTCACCACCGCGACCGCCGAGCTCGCCGGCACCAGCGAGACCGCCGGCTACGGACCACCGTACAATTCGACCCCCGACGCCACCCAGACCATCGGCCCACTTGACCTCCAGAGCCTGTCCGGCGTGCAGATCCCGATCGACACGGCCACAGATCTCGTGACCGGCCCGCTGTCGACGCTGAACGATCCCCCGGCCGGTTTGGCGATCTGGGACAGCGCGTCCGACACCCAACGCGGCGACTGGGCCACGGCCTACACGGATGCGCTGGCGAAAGCGCCCGACAACGACCCGGACAGGGTGGCCGGGGGCTCCTACGGCCCCGTGCCGGAGCTGACCGGCGCCCTGCTCACCATGGCGCAGCAGGGCGCGCTGGACGGGGTGCTGCAGGCGAAGGACGCGTTCTACAACTTCGACTACACCCGCGGCACGCTCTTCCTCGGGGACGGCACCTACTTCCCCGATCTGGCTGCCGCGGCGCATCTGACCGGGGATCAGTGGGGAATGATGAACGAGACCGGAAACACCCCCGGCCAGTCCTGGCTGTGGCTGTTCTCCTTCTGGTACCAGGTGGAACCCTTCGCCTCCGCCGAGAATGCGGACCTCCTCATCGTGCTCCTGATGCTGGTCCTCAGCCTGCTGCTCATGCTGGTGTCCTTCATCCCGGTACTCCGCGACATCCCGCGGTGGATACCGGTGCATCGCCTGGTCTGGCGGGATTACTACGCCAGGCGGAGCGGGTGAGGCGCCGCCGACCCGTCCCCCGAACGGATGCTTTCTTAATCCACCTAAGATAAGCTCAGGTTCATGGACGCGCAGCCGAGTCGTCCGTCGTCGTGCCACCTTGGGAGCATGTTCATGTCCTCTGTCCAACCGCTCGCCTCCCACCTCGCGATCGATGCCGGCCAGACCGGCATCCGGGCCCGGCTGCGACGCGAGGACAGGCGCGGCGACCTCTATGACTTCGACGGCATCCGTACCGACTCTGCCCTGATCCCCCAGCTCGTCGCCGTGGTGGCCCAGGTCGCCCAGGCCTGCGGGGCGCCGATCCACACGGTGAGCGCCGGCATCTCCGGTTACACCAACTCCACCGACCAGGCCGTGCAGATGCAGGCCGCGACGGGCGCATTCGGGGTGCGGGAGGTGCAACTCGCCCACGATTCGGTGACCTCCTACCTCGGCGCCCTCGGCGACACCCTCGGGGCCGTGATCGCGGTCGGCACCGGCGTCGTCACCCTCGCCGTCGGCTCACACCGGGTGACCCGCATCGACGGCTGGGGCTACCTGCTCGGTGACGCGGGCAGCGGGTACTGGATCGGCCGCGCCGCCCTGGACGCGGTCATGCGCGACTACGACGGCCGCGGCGCCCGCACCGCCCTGACCGAACTCGTGCGCGGCGACTTCCCGAACCTCGAGACCGCCTACACCCAGCTGCAGGCCGACCCCGCCCGGGTGAGCCGCATCGCCGCCTACTCCCGCCACGTCACGGCCCTCGCCCCGACGGATGCCGTCGCCGCCGCAATCTGCGCCGCCGCCGCCGCCGAACTCGTGCTCTCCGTCTCGACCGGGCTGCGAATCGTGGGCGAAGGGCCCCTCGGGGCACCGGTCGTCTGCGGTCTCGGCGCCGTGTTGCAGGCGCCCGAGATCGCCGCCCCCTTCGAAGCGGGCCTGCGCGCGCTCTACCCGCACCTGGACCTGCGTAAGCCGGCCGGGAACGGCCTCGACGGTGCGGCACTCCTCGCCCGCCTGGGCACGGAGAGCGCGCTGCGCGACCGGGTGGCCTCCGCGCAGGGCTAGCCTTCCTCTATGAGTACTGCCATCCACTCGAACACCGCGCAGGCCTTCGAGACGTCCCTGGCCACCTGGCTGCCCGTCGACCCCGCCCAGGCGAGCCTCCGAGCCGAGTACCTGTCGTTCGTGCGCGCGGGAGGCGACGCCGCCCTGGACCGGGATGGCGGCGCCGAGCATGTCACTGCCAGTTGCTTCGTCTTCAACCCGCACCTCAGCCACCTGCTGCTCTGCTTCCACAAGAAGGGCCGGTTCTGGGTGCAACTGGGCGGCCATGTCGAGCCGGCCGACGCATCCGTGGCCGCCGCGGCCCTCCGCGAGGCCCGGGAGGAGGGCGGCATCACCGGCCTCCGCCCGGCGGGCCCGGCGGGCCCGCCGCCGGGCGACGTGCACCGGCACGCGCTGAGTTCACGATTCGGCCGCTGCACCACGCACTGGGACGTCGGCTATGTGGCCATTGCGCCCACGGATGCCACGCCCGTGGTCAGCCCGGAAAGCGAAGACGTGCGGTGGTGGCCGACGGATGCGCTGCCCGAGCAGGTCCCCGAGGGTTTCGCCGAGCGCGTGGCCGTGGTGCTTCGCGAGCTGGCGCACCAGCCAGACGGGCTGTAGGCCGCATCGGCTGGTAGCGGAACAGACCGGTGAGGGGCCCGGACGCTGCCGGGCCCTTCACCTCGTGCAGGGCGTCCTGCCTGCGGCGGTCTCTGCGAGCACTGAGCGATCCCGGCTAGAGCATCTGGAAGATGCAGATGAAATTGCCTTCGGTGTCCCTGAACCAGGCCGACTTCATCTCGTCCGTCGCGGCGACACCGTTGACGGTCTTCAGTCCCGGGACGTCGTAGTCCTCGAACACGACGCCGCGTTCGCGGAGCCGGCTCATTTCGGCATCGAGATCGTCGGTGGTCCAGCACATCTGGGTGTTCCGGGCGGTGCCGGCGTTGCTCGTCTCATAGATCTCGAACGTGCCTCCGGCCCCCGTGCGGTACACGAGGGTTCGGCTTTCCTCGTGGGCCTCGGCGGGGTCAAGTTCGAGAGCATCGTGATAGAACGCTTGAGCGCGTCTGAGATCGGCGGCCGGCAATACGGTGTGGAGTTCCTTCAGCATGTTCAACGCCTCCTTGGCGCATCTGGAGGTATTCGGCGGAAGCGCTCCTCAATCGAACTGGTCACGGATCCCGCGCCGGATCGGATGCCGACGGCGGCGTGCTTCCCTGGGTGAGAGTGCCGGCTGCAGTACAGCCGCTGGCGCGAATCGTGGCCGGTACTCTTCGTTCGCCGGGCTGTAATCCCGGCCAGGCGAGCGTTGGCTATCGCATTTCGACTACTCATAATACGCCGCCCGTCGGCGTCGATAAAGGGGTCCCGCACGAAATTGCGGGGCCGCCCACGTCAGCTGGTTGTTCACTCACCGCGCGGGCGGTGCGCCCGCCCCGACGCAGGTCCGGCGGCCCACCAATTCGACGGAGATTCTGCTCTAAAAACAGACATTCCGACCGTTGGAGCCTGATTTGGGCAGAATCTCCGTCGAATTCGTTCGGTCCACGCGCGTCAAGCCGCTGACGCACGGGTCCTACGGACCGAGCAGGGCCGCCTCGAACGCGACCCAGGCCAGCATGGCGCACTTGACCCTGGCCGGGTAGCGGGAGACTCCCCCGAAGGCGGCGGCGTCGCCGAGCACCTCTTCGTCGGGTTCGATGGTGCCGCGGGAACGCAGCATCTCCCGGAAGGTGTCGAGCAGGGCACGCGACTCCGCCACGGTGGTCCCGCGCACGCTGTCGCTGAGCACGGAGGCGGATGCCATCGAGATCGAGCATCCGTCGCCGCGCCAGACGAGCTCGTCGATCACCGCATCGCCACCCGCATCACCGTCGGCCCGATCCGGATCGGCGCGCACGCCCATGCGCACCGTCACCTCGTCGCCGCAGGTCGTGTTGACCTGGTGCGACTCGGTCAGGTGCAGCCCCCGGGCATCCGCTGCGGCCGCAGCCTCCGCCAGGGGAGGCAGCTCGTCCGGCGAGGCGCCGTGCCGGGACTTGGCGTGGTCGAGGATGATCTGCTGGTACAGCTGCTGCATGGCGCTGTTGGTCATGAGTGCACTCCGAAGAAAGGCGCAACCTCGCGCAGGGTCGCCAGGAACTGGTCCACCTCGTCGGTGGTGGTGTACAGGTAGGTGCTCGCGCGGGTCGACGCGGTCACGCCGAGACGGCGGTGCAGCGGCTGGGCGCAATGGTGCCCGATCCGCACGGCGATGCCCGCCTCGTCGAGGTACTGTCCCACGTCGTGGGCGTGCACGCCGGCCAGGTCGAAGCTGGCCAGCCCGATGCGCTCCACCCCGAGGGGAGGCCCCAGCAGGCGCACGCCGGGGATGTCGGTGAGCCCGGCGACGAGACGCTGGCCCAACTCGGCCTCCCTGGCCGCGATGCGCTCCATGCCCGTCTCGGTCAGGTAGTCCACGGCGGCGGCGAGGGCGATCGCCTGCGAGATGCGCTGGGTGCCGGCCTCGAACCGCTGCGGCGGTGCCAGGAACTCGGCGGTGTGCATGTCGACGGTGGTGATCATGGACCCGCCGGTGAGGAACGGCGGCATGTCGGCGAGCAGCTCGTACTTGCCGAAGAGCACGCCGATCCCGGTCGGGCCGAGCATTTTGTGGCCGGAGAAGACGGCGAAGTCCACGTCGAGCGCGGCCACGTCCACGGGCATGTGCGGCACCGATTGGCAGGCGTCGAGCAGCACGAGCGCGCCGACCGAGCGGGCCAGGGCGACGAGCTCGTCGACCGGGTTGACCGTGCCGACCACGTTCGAGGCGTGAGTGAACGCCAGCACCCGGGTGCGAGGCCCGACGACTCCGGCCGCGGCGGCCAGGTCCAGGGTGCCGTCGTCCAGAACCGGGATGAACCGCAGGGTCGCGCCGGTGCGAAGGGCAAGCTGCTGCCACGGGATGAGGTTGGCGTGGTGCTCCATCTCGGTGACGACGATCTCGTCGCCCGCCCCGAGCCGGAAGCGCCGGGCCGCCGGGCCGCCGAGGCCGAGCGACGCGTTCGAGAACGAGTAGGCCACGAGGTTCACGGCCTCGGTCGCGTTGGAGGTCCAGACGACCTCGTCGTCCCGGGCCCCGATGAAGGCGGCGACGGTCGTCCGGGCGGCCTCGAACGTCTCGGTCGCGCCGAACGCGAGAGTGTGCGCCCCGCGGTGCACGGCGGCGTTGCGCTGCTCGTAGAACTCCTGCTCGGCCTCCATCACGCTGACCGGGTTCTGCGAGGTGGCACCTGAGTCGAGGTAGTTGAGCGGATGCCCGTTCACCTGCTGGGCGAGGATCGGGAAATCGTTGCGAATGCGATCGACTTCCTCGTCCGTCAGCGGGCGAGCGTTCGCACGGGGGGACGGTGGAACGGAAGACGTCATCCTTCCAGCGTATTCCCTCCTCCCGGCAATGCCCACCGGCCCGACCGAGGAGCGAGGCAGCGGTCGTGGACGGGAGCGAGGCAGCGGTCGGTCGGGAGCGAGGCAGAGCGCGTAGACGGGGGTGAGGCTGCGGTCGGACGGGAGTGGGGCAGGATGGAGCACGTGAACGCAGCAGCGAGCAAGTCGACGGGCGAGGCGACGGGCAATGCGATGACGCCGGCCCCGTTGCCGCCTCCTGCCCGGCAGCGGTCCGAGCATCCGTCGCAGGCCCCGCCGCAGCATCAGTCGCAGCCCCCGACTCAGGGCCCCACGAAGCCTCGGACCGCGCGCTTCGCGCAGGTGATCGTGGCGTCGACCCGGGCGGCGGGCGGCGTCTACCCCGACCGCACCGGCCCCGTGATCGACGCCTGGCTCGGCGAGCGCGGCTGGACGCTGCGGGAGCGCCGCGTGGTTCCCGACGGCGACGCGGTCGGCGCAGCCCTGGCCGCGGCCGTGGATTCCGGCTGCGACCTGGTCGTCACCACCGGCGGAACGGGCGTCAGCCCCCACGACCACACGCCCGAGCAGACGCTGCCCTTCCTCGACCGGCAACTCCCCGGCCTGATGGAAGAGCTGCGTCGCCGCGGCTCGTCCTCGACTCCCCTGGCCGTGCTCTCCCGCGGCTACGCCGGGATCTGCCGGGGCCGCACCCTGATCATCAACCTGCCGGGATCCCCCGGCGGCGTGAAAGACGGCCTGGGCCTGCTCGAGGACGTGCTCGACCACATCCTGGACCAGCTGCACGGTCTGGACCACTAGCCCCCGAACGAATTCGACGGAGATTTTGCCCGAATCGGCGCCAAAACGTTGAAAACGGGCGTTTTAGATCAAAATCTCCGTCGAATTGGTTCACAGCGGGGAAGCAGGTTCACGGCGGCACGGGGTGGAGGCCCCGGGTGCAGACCCCCGGCCCTGGCCGTGAGGATGCCGCGAGCGAGCGCGTCGACTCGCGGGCGGGGGCCTCCGCGCGGATAATTTCAGGTATCCAGCGCGTGAGCCCGGCACCCGGCGCCGGGGAAGCACCGCCCGACACACTGCCCTGCAGGGGGAACGATGGACCTGAACACCGTACTGACGATCACCCCGGCGCGCAGCCGCGAAGATCTGCGCGCCCTGAGCCCCCGCGTGGCTCCCCTGGCCGGCGGATCCGATCTGTTCGCCGACCCGCAGGTGCACCTCACCGGGCTCGTCGACCTGCAGACGCTGCGCTGGCCGGCGCTCACGGTGACCGGCTCCGTGGCCGACGCGGCGGCCGACGCCGTGGCCGACGGGGTGGCCGACGGGGTGGCCGACGCGGTGGCCGACGGGGTGGCCGACGCGGTGACCGACGCGGTGACCGGCACCGACCCGGGTGACCCCGGCGGCGTGAGCGGCCTCGAGATCGCGGCAACGTGCACCCTCGCGGAGCTGTCCCGGCTGCCGGCCGTGCCCGGCTGGGCGGCGCATCCGTTGTTGTTCCAGTGCTGCACCGCCCTCTACGGCTCCTTCAAGATCTGGAATGTCGCCACCGTCGGCGGCAACCTCTGCGCCTCCCTGCCCGCCGGCCCGATGACCACCCTCGCGGCCGCCCTCGAGGCCGAGGTGCTGATCTGGCGCGCCGACGGCAGCGACGAACGGATGCCGGCCGCCGCCTTCGTGACCGGCAACACCACCAACGTGCTCGGCACCGGCGACGTGCTGCGGTCCATTCACGTTCCGGCCTCCTCGCTGGCGTCCCGCACCGTGTACCGCAAGATCGCCCTCTCCCCGCTCGGCCGCTCCGGCGCCGTGCTCGTGGGTCGCCTCGACCCGGCCGGCGGTTTCGTGCTCACCGTCACCGCCGGCACGGTGCGCCCGGTGCAGCTGCGCTACCCGTCACTGCCCGCGGCGAGCGCGCTCGCCCGCGATATCGCCGCCATCGACTACTGGTTCACGGATGCCCACGGCGCCGCCGACTGGCGACGCGCGGTGAGCGGGGTGCTGGGCGAGGAGATCCGCGCGGAACTCGAAGGCGCCGCACTCGAAAACGGAGAGCACCCATGAGGTTCCAGATCAACGGTGAACCGGTCGACGCCACTCCGGCGCCCGGCCAGTGCCTGCGCTCCTTCATCCGCGACCAGGAGCACTTCGAGGTCAAGAAGGGCTGCGATACCGGGGACTGCGGCGCCTGCTCCGTGCTGGTCGACGGCACCCCCGTGCACTCCTGCATCTACCCCGCGTTCCGCGCCGAGGGCGCCGACGTCACCACGGTCGCCGGGCTCGGCCGGCCCGGCGACCTCGCCCCGCTCCAGCAGCGCTTCGTGGACGCCGCCGGCTTCCAGTGCGGGTTCTGCACCGCGGGCATGATCGTGACCGCCTCCACCCTGACCGAACCAGACCTGGACGACCTCCCTCGCCTGCTCAAGGGCAACCTCTGCCGCTGCACCGGCTACCGCGCCATCGAGGACGCGATCCGTGGCACGCACACCCCCGCCGACGGCTCCGGCCGCACCGGTCTGGGCCCGGTGGTCCAGACCGGCCGTCGCCCCGGCACCGTCGGCACCTCCCTGGGCGCCCCGGCCGGCGAGCGCGTGGTGAGCGGGCGGGAACCGTACACGCTGGACGTCACGGTGCCCGGGCTGCTGCACCTCAGTGTGCTGCCGAGCACGCAGGCGCATGCGCGCATCCGTTCGATCCGGACCGACGCGGCGGCCGCCCTGCCCGGGGTGCACGCCGTGCTCACCCACGCCGACTCCCCCGCAACGCTCTACTCCACCGCCCGGCACGAGGACCGCCTCGACGACCCGGACGACACCCTCGTGCTCGACCCGATCGTGCGGTTCCGCGGCCAGCGGGTCGCGGCCGTCGTGGCGGACACGGTCGCCATCGCCGAAGCCGCCTGCCGGCTGATCGAGGTCGACTACGAGCCGCTCCCGGCCGTCTTCGACCCGGCCGAGGCGCTCCGGCCCGGCGCTGCCCTGGTGCACGGCGACAAGGATGCCGCGGCCAGCCGCCTCGCCGACCCGCAGCATAACCTGGTGGCCGAGCTGCACGGCGAGTACGGCGACATCGCGGCCGGCCTGGCCGGCGCCGCCCACACCGTGAGCGGCAGCTGGCAGACCCAGCGGGTGGCGCACACGCACCTGGAGACGCACGCCACCATCGGCTGGCTCGAGCCCGGACCCGACGGCGAGAACGAGGGCACCGGCGAGCGCCTGATCCTGCGCACCAGCTCCCAGGTGCCGTTCCTGGTGCACCGCGAGATCTGCCGCCTGTTCGACCTCGAACCCTCCCGCCTGCGCGTGTTCACCGCCCGGGTCGGCGGCGGCTTCGGCGGCAAGCAGGAGATCCTGACCGAGGACATCGTCACCCTCGCCGTGCTGAAGACCCGGCGCCCGGTGCAGTACGAGTTCAGCCGCTCCGACGAGTTCACCCTGTCCCCGGCCCGGCACCCCATGCGCATCGACGTCACCCTCGGCGCCGACGACACCGGCCGCCTCACCGCTCTCAAGCTGGGCGTGCTCGCCGACACCGGCGCCTACGGCAATCACGGCCCCGGCGTGATGTACCACGGCAGCTCCGAATCGGTCAGCCTCTACCGGGTGCCCAACAAGCGGGTGGATGCGCAGAGCGTCTACACGAACAACCTCCCGTCCGGCGCCTTCCGCGGTTACGGCCTCGGCCAGGTCATCTTCGGCGTCGAGTCCGCCCTGGACGAGCTCGCCCGCACCGTGGGGCTGAACCCGTTCGACCTGCGTCGGCTGAACTCGGTCGGCCCGGCCGACCCCCTCGTGGTGACGCATGTGGAGGGCGAGGACCTGATCTTCGGCAGCTACGGCCTCGACCAATGCCTCGACCTGGCCCAGGCGGCGCTGGCCCGCGGCAACGGCCAGGCCGTCCCCGCCGGCGCGGAGTGGAAGGTCGGCGAGGGCATGGCCACCGCCATGATCGCGACCACCCCGCCGCGTGGTCACTACGCGCAGGCATCCGTCACGCTCGGCGACACGTTCGGCGACACGTTCGGCGACGTGACGGCCGCCAACCCGGGCCGCTACACCGTGCGGGTGGGCACGGCCGAGTTCGGCAACGGCACGACCACCGTGCACGCGCAGCTCGCAGCCACCGCCCTGGGCACGACGCCTGACCGGATCGAGATCCTGCAGTCGGACACGGATGCCATCGGTTACGACACCGGCGCGTTCGGGTCGGCCGGGATCGTCATCGCAGGCAAGGCCGTGCTGGCCGCGGCGAACGACCTGGCCGCCCGGCTGCGGTCGGCCGCCAGCGAGCGACGCCCGCCGATCGCCTCCGCCGAGTGGACCCTGGAACCCGACGGGCTGCGCAGCGGGACGGCGTTCGTGCCGCTGGCCGAGCTGGCCGAGCACGCCGGAGCATCCGTTCTGCGCGGTACCGGCGCGGAAGATGGCGCCCGCCGCTCGGTGGCGTTCAACGTGCACGCCTTCCGGGTGGCCGTGAGCACCCTGACCGGCGAGGTTCGCATCCTGCAGTCCATCCAGGCCGCGGATGCCGGGGTCGTGATGAACCCGGAGCAGTGCCGCGGCCAGATCGAGGGTGGGGTCGCGCAGGCGATCGGCACCGCACTCTACGAGGAGGTCGTCCTCGACGGCGCGGGCACCGTCACCACCAGCGTGCTGCGCAACTACCACATCCCCCTGCTGGCCGACCTGCCGCTGACCGAGGTGTACTTCGCGGACACGTCGGACGTCCTCGGCCCGTTCGGCGCCAAGTCGATGAGCGAGTCGCCGTACAACCCGGTGGCGCCGGCACTGGCGAATGCGGTGCGCGACGCGATCGGCATCCGTCCCACCGAGCTGCCCATGTCCCGCGACCGGATCTGGCGGCTGCTGCACCCCGAGCGGGCTGCAGGCTGAGCCGGAGCCGTTTCTCCCGGCCGTCGCCCAATACACTGGGGGCGTCCCGCCCGCGGTCACCCGCGGCACCGCCACCGGCCATACCCGCAGCACCAGCCAGAACGGACCCCTCCGTGACACCCTCCAGCCGGGTCTACCGCGGCCACATCTTCCACGTCGCCGGCTCCCCCACGGTCGCCACCGCCCGCGAGAACCTGGTGTCCCTGCCGGACGGCGCCCTGGTCACGACCAAGACGGGCCGGATCGCCTGGGTGGGCAGCTTCGCCGACCTGCCCGCGGCCTTCGCGGGCCTGCCGGTGACCGACAATCGCGGCGGCTTCATCCTGCCCGGCTTCGTGGACACGCACCTGCACTTTCCGCAGACCTACTCCACGGATGCCTACGGCGGCGGCCAACTGCTGGAGTGGCTCGACAACTGCGTCTTCCCGGCGGAGGCCCGGCTCGGCGACCCCGCGTTCGGTGAGCGCATCGCCCGGGACTTCACCCGGCGCCGCATCGCCGCGGGCACGACCAGCGCCCTCGTCTTCGGCTCGGCCTTCCCCCACGCCCAGGACGCCCTGTTCGCCGAGTCGCAGCGGGCCGGCCTGCGCCTGGTCAGCGGCCGCGGCATCCAGACCGTGGGCTCGGAGCCCTCCCGGGCCCTGCTCACGGGCGAGACCGAGGCGCTCGACCTGGTCTCGGCCGAGATCGACCGCTGGCACGCCGTGGACACCGGCGACCCGGCGACCGCACTGCTGCAGGTGGCCGTGGTGCCCCGGTTCAGCCTGTCGGTTACGCCGACGACCCTGGCCGGCCTCGGCGATCTCTACGACGGGGTGCGCGGCCGCGGCGTCTACTTCCACAGCCACCTGAACGAGAACAACCGGCCCGGCACCGGCGAGATCGACGCCGTGAAGTCGGTCTACCAGGTCGACACGTACCTGGACACGTACGACGGCCGGTTCCTGCCGGGGTCCGCCCGGGGCGGGTCGAGCCTGCTGGGGCGGCGCAGCATCCTCGCCCACGCCGTGCACTGCGAGGACGAAGAGCTCGCCCGGCTGGCCGAGACCGGCACCTCGGTGGCGCACTGCCCGACCTCGCAGCAGTTCCTCGGCTCGGGCACCATGCCGTGGCTGCGCACCACGTCGTTCGGCGTGAACGTGGCCATCGGCTCGGACATCGGCGCCGGCGACGAGTGGCTGGTGTCGCGGGTGCTCAACGACTGCTTCAAGGTGCACCTGTCCGAGCCCGGTGACGCGGGCCTGTCGATCGACCCCGCCGCTCTGCTCTTCACGGGCACACTGGCCGGGGCGCGCGCGCTGGACATGGAGACCCGGTTCGGCAACTTCGACGTGGGCAAGGACGCCGACTTCCTGCTGATCGAGCCGGACCGCTGGGAGCCGCTCGCCAGCGTGCTGGAACGCGGCATCCGTGCCGATAACGAGGCGATGGCCACCGAACAGACCCTGTTCGCGCTGCTGCTGGCTCTCCGCCAGCCGGCGATCACCGGCGTCTACGTGCGCGGCCGCCGGGTGCTCGCCCCGGAATAGGCCCCGCCCCGGGCACCCTCACCGTCCCCGTCCCGTCCCCGTCCCGTCCCGTCCCGGTCCCGTCCCCGTCCCGTCCCGGCGGCGACCCAACGAATTCGACGGAGATTCTGCTTTAAAAAGACCCGTAGCATCCGTTTCGGCCCGAAATCGTCAAAATCTCCGTCGAATTCGTTAGGGGCTCGGGTACCTGAGGTGCGGAAGCCTGAGGCTCGGGTGTGCGAGGGGCCGGACGTGCCGACCGGGCTCCCCACCGGCCCGCGCCCTACGATGGCAGGCATGCCCCCCTCCTCCCCCACATCGATCGCCGGCCTCGTGCTGGCGGCCGGCGCCGGCTCGCGGTACGGCCTGCCGAAAGCCCTTGCGGGCGGCGGCGACGGCGTCCCCTGGCTGGTTCGCACGATCCGCACGCTCGCCGACGCCTGCTGCTCGCCCGTGATCGTCGTGCTCGGCGCCCGAGCCGACGACGCCAGGGCGCTCCTGGTCGAATTCGCCCTGACCGGGGCAACGGATGTCCCCGGCACCGCCACGAGGACCGGCGCCCCGACCCCGCCGGTCCTCGTGGTGCAGGCCGAAGACTGGGCGGAAGGACTCTCCGCGTCGCTCCGCGCGGGCCTCCGGGCCGCGACGTCGCTTGCGCCGGAGCCCGAAGCCGTGGCGATCGTGCCGGTCGACGTCCCGGGGCTCCGCTCGAGCACGGTGGCACGCCTCATCGCGCCGCTGCCCGGCACCAGGGCCGGCAAGACGGGATCGGAGGCATCCGTCGGTCCGGACACGCTCCGGCAGGCCGGTTTCCTCGGACGACCGGGGCATCCCGTGGTGATCGGGCGCGCGCATTGGCCCGAGCTGATCCGATCAAGTGGCGCCGACACCGGAGCCCGACCCTATCTGCAGGCCCACCACGCCCACCTGGTCGAGTGCTCCGACCTCGAGACCGGTCTCGACATTGACCGGAGAGACTGACCGGAAAGACCACCGGAGAGACTGACCGGAGAGAACACCGGCCGGACCGACCGCTCGTCAGCAGGCTGCTCGCCGCGCCGACCTCGCCCAGCCACGCGCCGCAGCTGCGCCGACCTGCGCCGACCTGCGCCGATGCGCCCGGCATCCGTGGAATCATGAGACCTAGATTCGGCCCCGGTCCCACCCCCGCAGCCACCCCGCAGCCAGCCCGCCGCCAGCCCGCAGTCGCGCTCTCCGATAGGACCCCCGTGCTTGAGAAACTCCGCCGCCACCCCGCGAATCTGCACCTGGGGCTGATGCTGGCCCTGACATTTTCCACGGGCGTGGCGGACGCGGTCGGATACCTCGGCCTGGACAAGGTCTTCACCGGCAACATGACCGGCAACGTCGTCATCCTCGGGATGGCCATCGCGGGCGCCCCGGGACTTCCCGTGGCCGGGCCCCTGCTGGCCCTGTTCACCTTCATGCTCGGCGCCGCCGTCGGCGGACGGGTGCTGCGCCCGGTCGCCATCGGCTGGTCCACCCACGCCACCGTCCTGTTCGGCGCGCAGGGCCTGATCATGCTGGTCCTGGCAATGGTGCTCTTCGCCGGCGGCGGCGTGCCGCCGCACCCGTTCGGCCTCCTGATCACTGGTTCTCTGGCCGCCGTGATGGGGCTGCAGGCATCCGTCGCCCGGCATATCGGGGTCAAGGATGTCACGACCGTGGTGGTCACGTCCACGATCACCGGGTTCGCGGCGGACTCGCGGCTCGGCGGCGGCAAAGGCCAGCCGTGGTTTCGGCGCCTGGCCGCGATCGTGCTGATCCTGCTCGGGGCGGGCGTCGGGGCGCTGCTGCTGACGTTCAACATCGCCTGGGGCGTCGCCCTGTCGGCGCTGATCACCCTCACCGTGACCGCCATCGGCCACGCCGCCGGACGGCCGCACCACGCGCCGTGACCTCAGCCCCGGAATCCGGTCGCCGAATCCGGTCGCCGCACCGGTCGCCGCACCGGGTGGAATTGCGCCCCACTCCGTGTGAGGCTTAAGGGGTGCCGAAAACAGATGAACGCGTCGATCTGCGAGAAGCCGTCGTCCTCGACCGCCCCTGGATCACCATCGTCTGGGACGACCCAGTGAACCTGATGAGCTATGTCTCCTACGTGTTCCGCAGCTACTTCGGCGTCTCCGCCGAGGAAGCCGAACGTCTGATGCTGCAGGTACACAACAACGGCCGGGCCGTGGTCGCGACCGGCAACCGGGAAGCGATGGAACGCCACGTGGAAGCGATGCACGGCTACGGGCTCTGGGCCACCCTCGCCAAGGACGAGACCTGATGGAATTCCTGCCCGCAGGAGGGGAAACCGGTCGGGACCGCTCGAACGGCCGGGCCGGCAAGGACAGCCAGGCCGGCAAGGGCGGCCATGCCGGTCAGGACGGCCAGGCCGGCAAGGGCGGCCATGCCGGTCAGGACGGCCAGGCCGGCAAGGGCGGCCATGCCGGTCAGGACGGCCAGGCCGGTCAGGCCGGTCAGGCCGGTCAGGCCGGCCGTGCCAGCCCCACCGGCGAGAGCGCCGGCAGCGTGACCGCGCAGTTCGAACCGGCCGAGGTCGGGCTGCTCCGCATGGCCGCAAGCCAGCTGATCGAGCTGCTGGAGGCCGCGGAGTCCCACGCGCTCGGGACATCGGTCGACCCTGCCCTGCGACGGCTGCTGCCGGATGCCTACACCGACGACCCGGAGGCCGCCGCGGAATTCCGCCGGTTCACGGCCGGCGACCTGCTCGAACGCAAGGTGCGGAATGCTCGCGTCGTGATCGCCACACTCGGAGAGGAGTTGGCGGACGAGATCGCCGACGACGCGCCCGAGACGCTCAACGACGACGACTTCGACGAGCCGGCGACGACGATCACCCTCGACCGGGACGACGTGCAGTCCTGGCTCCGCACGCTGACCGATCTGCGCCTGACCCTGGCCGAACGCCTGGAGATCTCGCCCGACGGGGTCGTTCACCTCGCCGAGGACGAGGCGCCCTTCCTGCACGGCATCTACGAGTGGCTCGGCATGGTGCAGGAGTCCCTGGTCTACGCCATCGACGTCTAGCTCCCGTGTGACTCCCGTCTGACTCCCGTGCCGAACCAATTCGACGGAGATACTGCTCTAAAAACCCGGATCCGGACTGTTTCAGCCCGATTCCGGCAAAAACTCCGTCGAATTCGTTAGGGGCGCGGGCGGGAGCACAGCCCGGCCAGCCCGGCCAGCCCGGCCAGCGCGGCCAGCCCGGCCAGCGCGGCCAGCGCGGCCAGCG
>NZ_SOGW01000007.1:0-17194 GCF_004403075.1 Cryobacterium sp. TMT2-10
TCCGCCGCGTGACAACGGGCACAAACTTCCGCTAATCTATCCCCGCGACCTGGGGAGCTTCGATGAGCAGGACTGGGGAATTTCGCTGAGCGCCGTCACGATAATAGTTATTATGTCTTTTTCGTAATGCATCTATTGCAGAAATTGCCTTTAGCCCTGCATCTGGTACTCCCCTGCACGCACCGAAGATGGCGAGCCGATCCTCGAGGACCCGTGGCATCACACCCTCGGTGAAGCCCCGGGTGCTCCGGCGGCGGCGTGCGAGTGCCCCCAAGTCCAGCGCGGTGAGCAGAACGACTTCGCGGGAGGCGTTCGTCACATTGGTTGGCGGAAACCTGCTCACTGTATGGTGGCCACCATGGGGGCTTTAGCTTTAGGTTTTGTTATCGCTGTGATTGGCGTGGGCGTCTTCGTTGTTGGCCTTGTTCTTGCTGTGCTGCTGGGCATTCCGCTCGAGACCCGCGCCGGTCGGGAAAAGCGAGCGGCACTTGCGGTCCAACTTCGACCCGGCACAGTTCATCACCAGCACCGACACCCTCGTTCTCCTCTCCAAAGACGGTGAAGGATCCGGCGGCGCCATCCTGACCGCCCTCATCCGCGCCATCTGCACAACCGCCGAAACCGCTGCGCAGCGAAACGGCGGCCGGCTCCCGGTCCCGCTCGTGATGGAGCTCGACGAGTGCGCGAACATCGTCCGCTGGCCCGAACTGCCCTCCGTGTACTCCTTCTANCTCCTTCTACGGGTCGATGGGCATCATCCTCAACTCCTACTTCCAATCCCGCGCCCAAGCAATCGACGCGTTCGGGAAAGACGGCTGGCAGACCCTCTGGGACGCCGCCGCAACCCGCGTCTTCGGCGGAGGATCCGGCGACGACGACTTCCTCCGCTCCCTGGCCGCCCTCATCGGCGAACACGACGAAATCACCTACGGCAGCTCCACCGGCAAAGACGGCCACCAATCCACCTCCACCAACACCCGCAAGGTCAACACCCTCGACATCGCCGCCCTCGGCTCCCTCCCCGAATGGCGCGCCATCGTCTTCAGCTCCAAATGCCGCCCCGTCATGGTCAACACCGTCCCCTGGTTCCGCGACAAAAGCCTCACCACCACCATCAACCGCACACCAACCAGGACAGCAGGCCCAGTGCCAACGCCGGTCCCGGTGCCCGACGACACCACTGCAGCGGAGGTCGCAGCCCATGGCTGAACACGACGACTACGACTCGACCGGCCCTGAAGAGGACGCGGTCGACGTCCGACAAATGTTCCTCGACTGGCTGACCGGTCACCTCGCCACCGTCGAGGTCGTTGGCACCAAACCCACGCCGTGGTGCACCCAATGGTGGCTACACCCGGAGGTCGTCGCCCGGTTCAAGGCCCTCTGGCAGGCCAGCATGCAAGCTGACGCCAGCGTCATGGACGGCGACGCCGGCGCCGTGTCGTCCTGGTGGATCAACCACTGGGACCGCCACGCCGCCGTCATCTTCGACAAAGGCAACGGGCCCTTCCGCGACTGCGACCCCGACCAAGGACACCTCTACCGACGCAAAGACACAACCGCCAGGATCGTGCCTGCGTCGATGCCGCCGGACGACGTGGAGCTGTAGCAGGATGGTGCAGTCGATCCTCGGCCAATCATGATCCTGGGCGCTAGTTGAATTTGATACCGCAAACGGGGCATTTGCGGAAGCTCGCTGGGGTGGAGATGCTCGTGCCACATCCTCGGCAGATGTACGGAGCTCGGCGGGCGATGGCGGTGAAGCGGGAGTTGTTCGGCATGACAGCCTCCAGTGTTCTTGGTGCCGACCTGTATCGGCGCCTTCACAAGGAGAGACGCATAGCCGGCCCGGTCGGGGTTAAATTCTGCAGAAACACTAAACAACTGGCGCATCTTTTCAGAGGAGGAGTCGGCGAGCTTTCAAGGTGATCAACCACCAGCAACCAAAAGCCAATGTTGCATCAGTAGTGTGCGCCGCCGTAAAGCACCAGGCGGGACCAAAGTTCTCTCGTGTACCACCGGTGATCCGGGTCTTGCGCAATCCAGTTCAGGCGAGCTGCCCGTAGCGAACGCACCGGGTCACCGGTGCGTTCTAGCTCTCCATAAAATTCAGCAAGAATTTCTGAGGTTTCTACGTCGTATAAGAGACCGATAGATCCGATCACCGTTGTCGCTCCTCGGGCGAACATCGCTGTTATAAAACCAGCATGATCGACTCCATGCTGTCGCACACGGCTGTTGCATGAGGCCAGAACACAGACCTCTGGGAAGCTTAATCCGAGAGCCTCGGCGGCGCTAAGTGTCTCGCCGTTAGGTAGCAGCTTGGTTTGACCCCAACCAGCATCGTCGTCGTATCCGTGCACGCCGATGGCCAACAAGGCAGGAGATGACGTCATAAATGCTTCATATAGTTTCGCTTTGGTGGCGAGCTCCTGCATCGACTTGAAGTGGCGTTCCACGGCAAATTTCTCAGTCTTTGTCGCCGGCAGTGCGTCGATATCGAAAACTCCGTATGAGCCGGCAGCACGGTCCCATGGACGGACGTTGTCTAAGGAATGCATCGCGGCAGTGAGAGATGTGTGAACGGTTATGGACGCTCGTTGGATAAGAAAGAACGATCCAGTGCGTAGCCCATCGAACTCTATGTGAAACAAAGCTGTGGGTACGATCATCAGGCGAACGGGGCTATCAACCGTGGCACGCTCTAAGGCTTCACTTAACGGGTCTGGAAGCAAAGGACTGGCATCGCTCCAGCAGTAAAGATCGCCCGCTTCAGGTTCGTCCCTCAACCCGTCTGGAAGGGCGACACTATCAACGAGTTCATGGCGCCCGTTGCCGTCCGTCCAAGTCAGCCGACGGTAGAGCACAGGTCCCCCGTCGGATCCGACCATTTCGATGGACGACGGGAGGAGCTGAAGTAGATAGACATTCTGCTTGTGCGGTGACGCATCTAGGACCGTAGACGCTTGAGCCGAGTACAGAGTCCCCGGGTCAACTAGGCTCCCCAGGTGCCCGAGGATCTGCTGTGCTTGGGCATAAGCCTGTTCATCTCTGGCCGTTATTCTCATTTCTCCGGCATCACGCGTTAGTCCACGCTTTACCTCGTCTATAGAATCTGCGTCAGAATCAGGGTTCATATCTGATTCATCATCGACAAGCTGACGTGCGTCGGTGCGACCGGCAGTTGTGACGTCCTGCGCAATGCTCGCTACATCGGCCGGGGCTAAGACACTCTCGCTCATTTGCGAAAGCAACGCGCCGATTCCATCACGACGAACGATTTCGTGAACAAGGTCGGCCAACTCCGCGTCAGAGTGCAGCTCTGCAAACGATAACGCCGCTCGAATTGACGGTGCCCATTCTCGAGCGACTCGCAGGCGCTGCTCATAAGTAGTGGCGTTAAGTAGCATCCGTGCAATGGCCGACACGGCGCCCCGGTGGCTTTGTGCCTCCTGCTCGGAGTTGCCCCTCCAACGCGATATTTCGGTGAGGACACCTTCAGCCATCGCGATAACCTCGATCTTTCCCACAGACCGGTTTGCGAGAGTAGATAGCGCGTGGTGTGCGTATTCTTCTGCGCGGTCTGCGTCTTCCCCCTCTTTCTCCCGCTGCAGCCAGGCGTGCGACGTGAGCAAGGTCGCGCGTTGGTACGCCTCCCACGGCTCGGTCAGCATGTCCTCCAACTGCTGGAGTATCTGAGCTTTATGCGACGTTGCGCCTTTTGCCGCTCGTCGCATGACATTGACGCGCAGAGCCGCGAGAGGAGCCTCGCGAGCGATTTGGATTAGCGTGAGGACGGCGTCTGGGTTTGATGGGAGCTCGAAGTACGCCCGTCGGGCCATCGCCGCCCGATACCCGTTGGTTGCCCACTCCCTCCAGAGCATCTCGGCGACGCGGAGCCACGCTAAAGCCAGGTCCCGATCCTCGGCATACAATTCCGTACGTCCTGAATCGAACAGGTTGCTTGCCAACTCGAATGCAGTGTTGGCGAGGGGATTTAATGGGCGAAGTTTCGCGATGGGGCGCTCTGCAAACAGTTCTGCGAGCTCATTCGGGGTTTTGTCGACGAGGTCAGGCTCCATACGATTCAAGATCATTTCCGCGCGCTGACGGAAGAATTCAAGAGCTCCTGAATGATCGCCTCGGACCGCTGCGTTGTATCCGGACTGCGCCATAAAAGCTTCGTCAAACATGTAACTTTGCGTGCGCAGCTGTACCAGTTCCGAAAGATCAGCTTGGTCGCCGAGCTTGCGCTGCAAGTCATAGCGCGAGATCAGAGCTGCAAGGAGAAGCGAGGGCCGATAGTCGAGTGCCTCCTTCGCCACGGCAGTCATCATGTCGACTGCTTGGAGCCAACCGTCCAGATCACCGTTGTAGCGCCGCGCCAACCGAACGGTGGACCACGTGTAGTGACGCAACAGCCTGGTCGCGGCACCCACATCCGTGCTTTCGAGCCAGCGCGGCTCTATCCCAAGAAATGGCCCGAATCCAGCGAAATCAGGCAGCTCGACTAAGAGTCGGGCAGCGTCCGCATAGGGAAGAGATCGTTCAGGCCTCTGCGTGCGGATGAGTTGCCGTGCTGCAGTCCAATTCACCCACGCCGCGAGAGAAGCGTCGCCCAATGCTTGAGCAAGTCGAGCGGCTTCGTCCTGATCAGCCCAATGCTGGTCGTCCTTCGAATCTGTCTGTGGACGGCTCATGTGCCGGCCGACGAGACCGATGATGCGGGTTAGCGTATCGGTTTTCTCGTCCACGAGAATCTCTCCGATCTCTCTAACGAGTTGTTCCCGTGGTCGGGATACCGGGAGCCCCCTCTCCGCGTTCTCCTGATACCGGACAACTTGATTGAATGCGACAATCACAGTGGCGAGCCGGCGCAGCCGATCGGCCGGGGCCAAAGCATGCGCAGAATCTGCGTACTCCTGCCACTCATCGAGCATGGCTAAGCCACCAAGGCGCCAACAACCAATTCATCAAAGATTTCCTTATCGATGTCTGCGGGGGCTTACGGCCTATTCATTCCCCGACAAGCTGATCACCTCTTGAGTGGGGCCGTCCTAGCCTGATAAGTCGGCCGACTAGGCCGACGAGGCGAGTTACAGTGTCGGCCGCCACGCAACCAGAAACTCACCGCAATCACTCACCAACCGTGCGTTAGCTCGCGCTGGCGGAAGAACCCCTGGCTTGTTGTTTTCTTTGGTAGTACACGTCCTGGTACACGCTGCGACGGCGGCGAGCCGACCCGGCTGGTCGGCGTATGCCCGCCACGCGTCGGTCATTCCTGGGCCACTGAGACGTCCACTGAAGCACGGGCGAAGGTCTCGTCGTCGAGGATCCCGGCAACGCTACCGAAGACGCGGTCCCCGTCAGCACGCAAATAGATCGCGAAGCCGGCAAAATTCAAACGCACCCGAACGCCCGGTGCTATGGGAGGCAGGCGAAAAATCTGTGCGGTAATGGTGCCGTCGAGTTGTTCGAGCCGAAGGACGGGGTACTCACCAGACGTGTATTCGCCCCCGATGATGGCCGACACGACATCCCGGTCGGGAAGATAAACATCCCGTCGTGACAGCGGACCGCTCTCACCGCGGCTTGTCTCAGCAGGAGCAGGAGAGAGGGTGGCGGTCGCGATGAGGATGAAGTGTTCCCATTCGAGATCGTCCTGCGAAACGTGCTGGTCGTCGTCGGTCGAAGTTAGTCCCAGAATCCGCAGTAACTTTGCGTCCACATATGCGGCATCGGCGGCGGACATCCCTGCTGCCTCAGGTGTGTCGTCAGCCTTCTCCGCATCCATGTCCGCAGCGAGAAGCTGGTCGATCCTTTCTATAAGCGTCGGAATTTGAGACATGTCATCCGCGTCCGCTCGGTGCTGATCAGTCATCAGGAGTTCTTCCAATCGTTCCAGAACGTTTCAAGGTAAAAGCGAAGAGTCGGAAGCGCGTAGCGCCACCTTCTCTTCACCAGATCTACTGGAATGTTCAAATACTCTGCGATCTGTGTCTGGCTGAGCGGCTCGTTACGGCGATCAGGATGAAGACCGAGGGCAAGCGTCACGACGACCTGCTGCTGCGGCAGCAGCTGGGAGATGGCCTTCCATATCTGCAGTTGGGCTTCACTGGCAACCGCTCGTTCTTCCGGTCGCCACAATCCACGTCGAAGCCCGTGTCGCACATCAACAACATCGAACTCGTTGTTGGTGTCTTCCAGAATCTCGTCGAGGCTGTCCCCATAGTCCCCGCGCGCTTTATCTCGTGCCTTCTTACGTATCTGCTCGATAAATTTGTTATACATCGCCCGTCTGATAAGGCTGACAAATTCGCCGACGTACCGAGGTCTGGCTCTTAGCTCGTGGAGTGCCGTAACCATGACTTGTTGGATGAGGTCGGCAGTTTCATCCCGATCACCCGTTAGCCGCCATCCATACGCCAACAATTTGCCACGGTTGGCACCATCACTGATGAACTCCTTGAAAGTAACCTGGACCTGGTTGGCCTCGTGAAAGTCAACCTCAAGCTCCTCGATCAGAGCATCGACAGGGAGCTCGTTCTCACCATCTGACAGCGGTGCCTCTGTCACTTCACTCACATCGGTATCCTCGCCGTCGCTATTGCCAATGACATCCGCCGCACTACTCATTTAGGCGTCTCCCTCGTTGTGGAGATGGCCGACTGGCGGCACCGCTCCCGTTTAACCCCGGTCGAACCGTCCGCACGTCTCTCTCAATACCCGAACCAGTCGGGGCATAAGGAGGCTGGCAATGAATCCCAACGACACGCTCACCATAGCGACAGACGGCTCCTCAAGCAATCGCCCGGTATCGGGCTGGGCGTGGATCGCGGAAGACGGCAATTACAGCGCCGGCACGATCCCCACCGGCACCATTCTTGTTGCCGAGCTTCGCGGGATTCTGGAGGCGTTGCGTTCGGCACCGGTAGCGCGCTCCGTGCGGATACTGACGGACTCGCGCCCCGCACTGGTGCTCGTCAACGAGACTCTCGAAATGGGCGTCATCCGAGATCGCTCCGGGATCCGGGGCGCCAAGGACGCCGCTCATGCGCTCCACCACATCGCACTTCTGGCCTCACGCCGGGCGGTGAGCTTCGAGTGGGTAAAGGGCCACTCCGACCATCCGCTCAATAATGCGGCCGACCGGCTCGCATATCAGGCACGACGCTGCGCCCAGCTAGGCGGCAACCCGGCGGACCTGGGGGTCATCTACAACCGCATCGTTACGGAAAGCATTGCTGACCTCCACCACGCCCGCTAAGCAACTGCACCCTGATGGGTCGGCCGTGACTTTAACCCCGCGGCCGACCCGCGCGCGTCTCTACCAACAAGACCCATAAGCCACCACCAAGCGATGGAGTTCCCGATGAAATTCCTACTCAACTTCTTCCGCCGCAAGCCTCGCCCGGCGGAGCCCTTTGTGCAGCACGAGTCAGACCGCGTCACCCTCAATGAGGTACTCGACCTGGAAAACCACGCACTTCCGCCTGCGGACTATCCCCTCGGACTTACACCGATCGCTCACTCCTTACCTCGGTTGGATCCCCACGCCAACAACCTCCGCGAGATCGTCTCGGGCGTCGCACACAACCTCCACATAGCGGGCGCCACGGACTCACTTACATCTGAGGTACTCCACAACTGGATCGATGCGTGGCACGAAACGTGGGTCGCGAAGGTTTTGGACGACGCAGAGTCCCGCCGGGTGGTCGCAGCACGCCTGGTCAGCATCACCAACGCCAACCTCGAGCGCGAAAAACTCGAACTCGACCACCTCAAGCGCAAATACATCGACGCAACGGCCGATCACACGGCATTCTCCACATATCTCGGCCTAGGCCACTCCGCCTCCCCTGACCTCAACGAGACGGCCCTCGCCGCGGAGGTCAAACAAGCTGACGACGACTCCGTGGTGGCAGACCTGCTCCCCTTCCACTCCTCACTTGGAGGAGAACAACACCCGCGACTCCTCCCCTGAACTTCCGACCAACCGACATCCACTTCAACCAGGAGTCCAACATGATCCCCCTCTCAACCCCCGAAGAGCCCAATACCGCCGCTACCTACACGGCGACCGTTACCGGCGGTTCCTTCTCTAACCAAACCATCGTGCACGGTGCACGGGCGCGCGTTTCGAAATCGCATCACCGGGGAGAGCGCGCGTGGGCTATCGCCGTGCTGATCGTGGCAGGGCTGGTCGACGTCGCACTAGCCAAAAACGCCTTCGATTCGGCGCTCCGGCTGCCCGAGATCGTTTCCTGGTTCGTCGCTGTCGGCGTCAGCATGCTTGCGGTCGCTGGAGCCTTCGCCTCCGGTGTCATGCTCAAGAACAAGGCATGGTGGGCCGCGCTCGGCGCCCTGGCCGTACCTGCCGGAGTCGCTGTTGCACTGTTCATCCTTCGTCTTCATGCTAACCACGGCGGCGTCGGGGTCAGCTTCGAGTCAGATGCCGGGTCGCTGACCGGCTCTGTCGATGAAACCATCCTTGCTCCGGTGATGCTCATCGTGATGGCGGCCACAACCATCCTGGCCGTCATCGATGGCTGGCGACTCGCTGATCCCGAACGCACCCGGTTCCTCGGCGTCTCCGACGCGTTTGATGCTGCAGCGACCGCATTGGCAAACAAAACCGGCCGAGTGGCGCGTCTACGCGACGAACTAATCATTCAGCGCTCCGTCCTTGGGCGCATCAACTACGACAAGGATGTCGCCCTGAAAGCCCTCGAGGCGGTGGCCGACGAGCTGAACGAATGGGCACGGGTCGAGGCTGTGCGCGCACAAGGGAATCCAAGGGCCACCACTGGAATCCGCGAACCTGCACCGCGTGTGGAGACGAACAAGATACCCGGCATGGCAAACAAAACCGAACCCGCGGCCGGCAACGCCGACTAGATCCGTCAGTCACACCAGCTAACACAACCTCAATCACTGGAGCTCAAACCATGGCCAACAAATCCCCACGCAATTCCGATTCCATCACCAACCCCGCTGCACCTCTGGCGGCTTTGCCCTACCGCATTTATTTGCGGATCAGCGATGTCAGCGCAGGAAGGCGCGACGGCATCTTCGATCTCGTAGTGACCACGAACCGGGCAGAAGCGTCCCCGGCTGCCGTTGATGGACCAGCCACCTCCTGGCTGCGCAACAACGAGCACCAGTTCAACGAACGCGTCAGCGCCGAGCGGCTATCCGCGCACCAAAAATCCTTCCCTATTATCGAACGCCATCGTGCACTCCGGGGCGGCCTCGACCGGCTCATCGATGCGCGAACCGCAGCAGAAGGCGAGCTGGCGTCGATGCCAGCTGAGCTGAGCGGCGAGGCCGCACACATACGATTCTCGACCGAAAAAAGCCTGACGGTGGAGGAAGTCGCCGACCGTCGCCGAGATGAGTACGCGACCACCCGTCAAGGCGTCATCAACCGTGTCAAGGCCGCGACCACGGCAGTCAGCGACCGCCGCGACGAGGTCGCGGAAACCGTCGCAGATGTCCTCACCAACTTCGAGGCACTTATCGGACGCGTTGAGCGGTTACGCCACTTCCACAACCGGCGCGCTGCCGCATATGCGCGCGCGTACCTCCGCCGGCACGTCCGCAACGCGGGCACCATCGGCAATCACATCCTCGCCACCCACGCCGAAATCCGCCCGATCGCCTGGATCCAAGAGCCGTGTCCCTGGCTGAACCTCCCGTTCGAGACTGAAGAACTTCACCCCGAAGCAGCCGCCTAGCCCCGGCTTAACCCCGACGCATCACCTGCCGCGTCTCTTCCTGCAGCTGACAGAAGCCGGCCGTAGGAAGAGACCCGACCAAGGAGTACCCATGATCCCCTCCCATCTCCCTCTGCTCACCCGTACCCTCAAGCTCGTGGCATTGTTCGCCGGTCTCGCCGTTCTCGCCGGATGCTCCGCCGAAAAAACCATCCCAGAAGTTGGTACTGACGGCCTGATGATTGTTGTCTCCGCTCACAGCAATGTGTCCGCCGCCAACATCCCGGCTGAGTTAGAGCCCATCCTCGACGCCGCCATCCGCAGCGAAGCCCCGATCGCCATCATCGGCATCGACGGCACCCCGGAAGTGTCGTGGAGCAGCGGTGACTACGAAATTACCGGTGCCAATCCGACCGCGACGCAAGAGGACGTCGACGCGATGATGGGCGCAGTTACGACTATGGTCCGAGGTGTTACAGCCGATTCCGACGGCGCTAATCTCGCCCAGGGCGTCCGTGTCGCCCACGACATGGCAAAGGCCAATGCATCGTCACGCCCACAAATCATCGTGATCGACTCCGGACTGCCCGATACTGGTGCCATCGACATGACCGCCCCGGGCATGACACTGGCAGACCCAGCTGAGGTATCAGCAGCCGTGGTACCGACAGGGTTGGTACCCGACCTCAAAGGTGCCTCGATGTTTTTGGTCGGGTTCGGGTACTCGGTAGCACCCCAACCTCCGTTGTCGCCCGCCCAAACGAACAACGTAACCGGAATCTGGTCCACAGTCTTTGCCGATGCCGGCGCCGCGGTTACTGTCATCCCCGTCCCTCGATCCGCCGACGGACCTGCCACCGCGTTCACCACCCGGACCGTAGTCGCCGAGGTTTCCCCAGTCATCAACGTCGCCGCAGTAGAGCCCATCGTTTTCGGCGAGGGCTCCTCGCTTGGGTTCCAACCCGGTCTCAGCGACTTCCGCTATGGCGTCGCCGCAGCGACGACACTCGACGAAATCGCGGCATCGCTTCTCCAGAATCCCAATCAGCGAGTGCACATCCTGGGGACAGCGGCGGGAACCGACACTATCGAGAGCCAGGTCAAGCTGGCGACCGAACGAGCCCACGCGGTGCGCAACGGCCTCATTGGCCGAGGGATCGACGCATCCCGCATTGAGGCCATTGGGGTCGGCACGCAATGGGACGGTTACGTCTACGACGTCCGCCCCGACGGCACCCTCGACCCCGGCCTGGCCGCATCCAACCGCACAGTCCAAATCACGTTCCCGACCTCGTAATTGAGAACATGATCACTCCCATGGATCCCTTCGACTACTTCAAGCCTCCTGCGGCCCAGCCCGCCCGCACACGTGACGTGCGCCTCGTCCCCGCTCGGCTCACCATGAATCTGCTTGAGCAGGGAATGACCAGAGCAGGCCTCTTCTGGAGTCGCCCCACCATCGATTCCATCGTGACCTTTTGGGATGAAACTCCGTCGGGGCCAGGCCTGGTGATGGCGATCGGCCCAGATGCGGAAATGCCCCGCCCCATCTTGTGGAGCTGCTCCCGGGATACCCTTCTCTGCCGAGCAGATGAGGATCTCATCACCTTCACACACAACACTCGGCGTCGCATCCAGGCGATCACGAACGACTGGAACGCCACCGAAGCTTGGCCATGCGCTGCCCTCACTTTTGAAGAAACCCTTCGGGCTAGCATCCGTGTCCCGCTCTTTTCCGGTACGAATCTCCTTGAGCTTTCGGTGCTGTGCACGTTGATGAGCCGCTCCATAGGAGATTTTTACACCGCAGCGATGACCCAAGAATGACGAATCGCCTACGCAGGTAACTCCCGAGCGCTGCCTAATGCACACCCACCTAGGCTCCATCACAGCACGCAACACCAGGCCCCATAACCTAGAACTGATAACTAGGTTCCCCAGTTTAATGCACCTTTTGCAGAATGTGCCGAATAGAGCTCCCCTGATAACGGGTTCGGCCAGCGTCGAAGTCAGCACGAACTCCCGCTAATGCGTGAACTTCAGTTTCAAGCAGAATTTGAATCCGATTCACGCTCTGGGCGGCGTGAACGCGTCGGTGTTGCAGCATGCAAGCGGCGCCAAAGTTATAGACGGCAAGGCTGGCGCGGACGCGGAACGACCCGATGAAGAGACTCACTGGGACAGTTTCCTGATTTCGCAACGGGGCGGAGAACGTTGAGCCCCAGGTCCGCTGCCGGCTTTACCAGTTCCCTTTGCCCATCGCTCTGAGCGCCGCCTTCTCCAGCTCCGCCTCGGCGAGCAACCGCTTCAACGTCGCGTTCTGCCTCTCCAGCTCCTTCAATCGCTCCGAGTCATCGGCTTTGAGCACGCCGCGCTGGTTGCACTCGGCCATACCCTTCAGGCCTTGAATCGGGACCAAGTCACCAGAAGCCAGAAGGACTTCCTGCACGCCGGTCCGTTCCACCAGCGTGTCCATGGCGTCCAGAAATGCGTGCATCGTCAGAGAGGGGTTCGCCGCCGCGCTCGTCTGTACGCGTGTGTCCTGGTCGCGGGTCAGGATGGTGAGGATATCGGCCGGAGTGTTCGGGTTCTCCGCGAGAACCCTGCGCACGGTCTCGTCCTGATCCGTGGAGAGGGCGGTGAGAACGTCGACGGGAGTGCTCGGGTTCTTCGCGACATTCTCTCGCAGGTACCCCTCCCGATCAGTTGAGAGGGCGGTGAGAAGATCGGCCGGAGTGTTCGGGTTCTTCCCGAGAACCCTCTTCACGCCCCAGTGCTGGTCGGAGGCGAGGACGGTGAGAATGCCGACGGGAGTGTTCGGGTTGGTGGCGACACACGATCGCACGATCCCGGAGTTGTCCTCGGCGAGGGCTGCGAGAATGCCGACGGGAGTGTTCGGGTTCTCGGCGACATCTACTCGTACGCTCTCGTCTGGGTCGGTTGCGAGGGCTGCCAGGGTGCTGAGGCGAGTGCTCGGGTTCTTCGCAACACAGCGTCGCATTTGATAGTTCTGGTCGGCGGCGAAGGCGGTGAGAATACCGTCGGGAGCGTTCGAGCGGCTGGCGACGAACGATCGCACGAGTTCGTTGTGGTCGGCGGCGAGGGCGTGGAGGATTCCGACGGGAATGTTCGGGTGGTCGGCGATGCGCGCTCGCACGGTTTGGTTCTGGTCGGTGGCGAGGGCGATGAGAATGCCGACGGGAATGTTCGGGTTTAGGGCAACACCAAAACGCACGCCCCAATACGCGTCGGCGGCGAGAGCCTCGAGAACGCCGACGGGAGTGTTCGGGTTCTTCGCAACATGCTCTCGAACGTCTACGTCCTGATCGGTGGCGAGGGCGGCGAGAATGCCGACGGGAGCGTTCGGGTTCTCGGCGACGCCACATCGCACGCCCATCCAATCCTCGGCAGCGAGGGCGTGGAGGATTCCGACGGGAGTGTTCGGGTTCTTCGCGACATAATCCCGCACGATTCCGTCCTGGTCGGTGGCGAGGATGATTAGAGCGCCAACCGGAACCTTCGGATTCTCGGCGATGCCCCTTCGAACCTCGCGGTCCTCGTCTCTGGCGAGGGCGGTGAGAACGCCGTCGGGAGTGTTCGGGTTGCGCACAAGGCCTGAGCGAACGTGACGTGGTTGGGCGAGGATGATGCAGCTGAGGCGAGCGAGTGCCGCCTCGTCCATGACGCTATTCATCTGAGACTCCGAGCGATGGGTCGGCCTGGCCGACGGGAATATTTTCGCACCCAAGAACGGTCAATCAGCCACGAGAGCGGAGAGAATCATCCAATCTCGGCGATTCTACGGGAGCGCTGTGACGCGAGTGCGTGTTTGCGCCCGTTTTGAGAGTGCGGACCGGACAGGATCAAACACCGCTCACAGTCACGGCGGCATCAAGCTTCGATGTTTCTAATCTAAATCCGACTAATTCGCGTTTTATAGTATTCATCTTCTAATGCCGGTAGAGTCACCGTGTCCCCCTAAATGAGGACACGATTGGACGGAACGTGCCAACAAGAAGCCAATGCCCCTCGTGCGAAAAGGTCGTCGCGCTTACAGCCGACCTGACCTTCAAATCACATAAGGATGGCGGGATGCGTTGCATCTCGACCGGAACCCCGGCAGCCCGAAAAGCGCAAACATATGGATTGGTCCAAACCGTTCCGTACAGCGAGTATGTACGGATCGCCCAAAGCCACGCGAACGCTCTTCTGGCTGAGAAGGAGATCGCACTCGGGCTCCCTGAATACCCCGATAGAACGCGCCATTCCATCGTCGCGGTCGGTGGCGGGCTCCCCGGACTCGGCAAGAGACGGTAGAGCCCACGTCGCCTCCTGGAGGAGCTTGACCTCACGGTGTCGGCGGCCACCGATGATTCCAGGTGGCCCCCTCCCCAGTGGGCGAGTCGTCAGGCTGCGTCGACTAGTCGCCTCGGGGCTCGTCGTGCCTTCACTGTCAGAGCAGCGGCGCGCTCTCCGCTGCCGGTCGGCCCCAACGGCAACTTCGGCGGCGAGACCCACCGACTCCTGACAGCTCTCGGGCCGGACGTCGCACGATCTCTAGTTTGCGTCCTACCGCAGCACAGAAGCAGAACGGAACTTCCCGTCTGGCAGGCCGTCGAACCTCGGCAGCCGGGCCTAGGTTCGCCGAACCAATAGTGCACTTTTCAATATCGAAATCGAAGGAGGCCCAACATGGGTCAATCTGTCAATCGCAGCGCAAAGTCAGGAAAGTTCGTTTCGAACGCCGCCGCCGCCCGGTGGCCGGCCAAAACGACCACGGAGCACGTCGGCCAAGGAACTGGTAATGCTCGTACCGTTCATCGCTCGGCAGCGTCGGGGCTTTTTGTGTCTCCTAAGGCGGCACAGAAGGACCCTGGCGGAACGATTAGCCAGCGCGTCTAGCTCCAAACAAAGATGAATCGGGGGTGCCACTCGAGCAGCACCCCCGATTTTCTATCGCCCAGTCCGAGACGATGGCGTCTACCTGATCGACCTCGCGCCGATACCAGTGAACGCTCTGGCCGGTGGGAAGCGAAGGAATGCTCTCAAATGACGGGAAGGGTGTGAAGGCGGACTTAGTTCGAGCCTTACTAACGGCAGAACAGCATCAGACGGAGGTGGCGCCCGCATGAACCTACGCTTCCCTCAGCGTGGGCCGCATGGACGACCTGCTCGTCCACGTTCAGGCGCGCCCTAGAAACGCACCGGCAAGGTCTCGCGGGAAACCACGGGCTGCTCCGCACTAGCCGTTCTGCAAGAACCATAGAATCGGGGACATGCACAGACGACTGCTCTTCTCCATCCCAGCTCTAGGGATCCTCCTCCTCGCATCTGGTTGCTCGGGTGCTCAGCCAGAGTCGGACGGTATCACCGTAAACGGCACACTCGACATCTCTGCCAGCAAGGGAGACACGGGAGGCGAAAGCTGCGTCGATAGGGATGCCGAAGTTGGGCCAACTGTGCAGGTGATAATCACAAACGCCACCGGGCGTCGGAGCGACTTCGTTGAAAGAAGGAATTGTCATTGACTACGGGAGCGTCCTCGCCTGTCAGTTCGCTTGGTCAGCAAGCAACGTCCCTATGGGCGAACAATTCTACGAGGTCACAGTGGGAGACGCCGGTTCGGTCACCATTCCGGAAGACGAAATTTCGGAAACAGTGACCATGAGCCTCGGCTAAGTATCGATCCATCGGTCCGCTTCGATATGCACGCACCGCCCAGGGTAGGCCGATCCTCCATGCTCTACCGTTCGCGGCCATCATCCCGTGTGTGCAGGTCATCGGCCTGCATCGCCTGATCGCCGGGGGTCGCTTGATGGGCCTTCACAATTATGCCGGCGGCACGCTGCGATTCCCTCTGTCGGTCAGCCGCAGCCCGGTTCGCCGCGCGCATCGCCTCGAGTGCAGTGGCCGGCTTCTGTCGGCCCGCCTCAGGCGTGCTTGGCGGAGTGCCATGAGCCTGCGTCTTCTCCAGTGCGGCTACGCGCGCCGCGAGCTCCGCACCAACTTTGCGCTCACGGTATGCCGCGGGGATGGCGTCGGCTTGGGTCGGCTCGACCTTGTACCGGCCGCGGAAGACATCGACTTCCGCGGCGAGCCGCACCCACTCCTGACGGCGGGCGCTCTCGGACGGGACGTCGCCAAGCTGCTGCGCCCAGTCGGGCTGCCCGGCGGCGATCGCCGTGCCTCGTTCCTCGAGGCGCACGGCCAAGTACTCGTACCGCTCCCCCAAGTGGTCCCGCCATGCGGGGTCGGTGCCGGCGGCGTCGAGCACACGCCGATCGGCGATCCACGCCGGCACCGCCGGACGCTCGGCCGCTGACACTGGCGCCGCGTCGGCGGGGGCTGTTTCGATGCGTCGTTCCATCCGGTGGGAGAGGACGGCGCCGACGTCGTCGGCGGTGCCACGTTCTCGTTCGTTCCACGATTCCCGCAGCACCTGGGCCGGGTCAAGGCCCTGGGTTTCAGCGCGGGTGAGGGCTGCGGTGACGGCTCCCCAGCTCTCGGAGCTGGTGAGGTTCCGGGCATCGGACTCGTCGAGGGTGTGGCCTACGAGTTGGGTGAAGCGGACGGTGCTGGCGCGTTCGGCGACGTCGCCGTATTGGTCGATGAGGGTGACCAGGTCGTCGACTCGGGCTTGTTCGGCGCGGATGGTTTCGGTGGCGGAGAGCATCCCGTCGCTGTGGCCGGCGATGGTGGCCAGGACGTCGCTCATGGGTTGGGCGTCTTCGGTCTCGACGTAGAGGTGGTTTGCTTCCTTGCCGCGGGTCAACCCGACGTAGACGAGTTCGCGGGAGGTGGAGGAGTCGGCGAGGACGTGGGCGGTGTCCGCGGTCATGCCCTGGGCGCGGTGAATGGTCGACGCGTAGCCGAGCTCGACGTTGTTCTGCACGTACTCGGCGGGCAGGGTGATGCGTCCGCCGTGCCCGGCATGGGTGACGCTCAGCGCGCCGTCGGCTTGCACCTTCCCCACCGTCCACACGTCACCGTTTTTGACGCGGTCGGTGCCGCGCCCGGTGCGGAGGGTGGCGTCGTTCAGCCGGGTGACGATGCGGTCGCCCTGGTACGCGGCGAGCCCGTCGCGCAGCTGCGAGGACCTCTTCCCGGAGACGAGGCCGGAGCCCATCCGGTACGCCTGGGCCCTCGTGTTGAGGTCGGTGACGGTGACGTTTTGTTGGGCGAGCATGACGGCGTTCTTACCGGCTTCGTCGTCGTGCTGCCAGGCAGCGAAGACGTGGTCGGTCATCCGGTCGATGCCACCACCGGTAACCCGGTCGTTGTCCACGTACCAGCGGAACGGGTCCCCCACCGTGGCCGGGTCCCGCAATTGCCGGGTCGCTTCGGCTTCGGCCGGGGACGTGAACCGGTGGATCTCTTCAAGCTTGACGGAGCCGACTTCGCGTTCCAGGAGGCGCAGCGCCCCGCCGGACTCGACGGCTGCGAGCTGACGGTCGTCACCGATCAGACGCACGTGCGCG
>NZ_SOGW01000104.1:0-22328 GCF_004403075.1 Cryobacterium sp. TMT2-10
CGAGATGGCTTTGGGCCAGGCGCTCAGCTCGAGTGCTACTGCGGTCTGGGTGAGGTGCAATGCGAGGCGCCGTGGACGCAGGTCGTTGGTTAGCAGGCCGAGCCGTGGGTTTTGCAGGACGCGGTATATTTCGCGGGCGACGTAGCGCTTGAGGCAGCGCATGATCTCCTTCTCGCCTTTGCCCTCGCTGGTGCGTTTGACGACGTAATCCTGGGTGCGTCGGGCATCGCCGAGGCTGCCGAAGGATTCCGGGAACACGGGGGCGAATTTGAGCGTCTTGAACCACGCCTCCGAAAACGGATTGTCGTTACTGACCCGAGGCCGGGAATGCGACTTGGTGACCTCCAGATCTGAGAGCAGCGCGGCGACGGTCTTGCTCGTCATCGACGTGCCCCGGTCGGCGTGGACGACCTGCAGGGTGCCATGGATGGAGAAGGTCTCCGTCATCATCTCGGTGGCGAGGACCGCGGACTCCGCCGGATGGACCTTCGCGCCGACGATGTAGCAGGAGTAAATATCGATCATCACGTAGGCGTCGAAGTACTTGCGCTTGATTATGCCGACCTTTTCAGCCCAGTCCCCGCCTGGAAGCTGGGATCGGAGACCAACATCGGCATAATCACAATGTCGGCATAACACGTATAGACCTGGCCGGGGGCTGTGGCGACAAGTTCTGGGATCGCGCGGGCCGGGTGGCGGGCCAGTCGGCGGCGTTCCTTGACCTGCTTGTTCTCGGCCAATACCCGGTAGATCGTTGAGATTGACGCCAGATACACGCCCTCGTCGAGCAGCTGCGCGTAGATCTGGATCGGCGGCAAATCCACGAACCGGGCCGAGTTCACCACAGTCAGGATGCGGGCCCGCGCGAGGACATCGAGCCGGTTCGCCGGCACCACCACCTGCCGGGCGGCCCGGGTGCGGGGTGTCCGGGTCGCGGTCGCCCGCGGTAACCCGACCAGGCTGGCGGCCGTCCGCGNGTCTCCAACGCCACCCCCGTCGTTTCCAACCTCCGTTCCGTCAACTCAAGCTGGCGGCGGAGCCGGGCGATCTCGGCCTGCTCGGGCGTGAGCCGGCCGATCTTCTCCCCGGGTTTCTTGCCCTGCAGCACCCCGGCATCGCGTAGTTTTCGCCACTCCGTGATCTGGGAGGAATAGATGCCCTGCTCCCGCAGATACGCGCCGCCGCCGTTCCGGGAGATGGCGTCCTCGTAGGCGGCGAGGTGGTCGAGTTTCTGCTTCGGCGTGAACGACCGCCGGGGCGTGGGGCCGCCCGCGCGGGGGCCAGGACTGCTGTTGTTCATGGGACTATCGTCGCGCACGGCGATCAACGATGGGCTGGACATGGTGGGACTTCCTGATTCTCGCCCTACGTCAAACGGCGGACTTGCTCTGAGCTACTGGCCTCAACTCACCCTGACACGTAGGGGGACGGTAAAGTACGGGGGTGTCAGACCAGGATCCCCCGCTGAACCGCCCTGCCCGAGCGCGCGCCGGGATCGCCGCTTTCTTCGCCCGGCACCGTACCGCCACCCGGATCGCGGCGGCTGCCGGCCTGTTTGCGCTGCTCGGCACCGGCGCCGTTGTCGCCAGCGCGGCCACCGGCGCCCCGGCGCCTCTCCGACCCGCGGCGGCCGGAAGCAGCACAAGCACGACCACGAGCACGCCCGCTCCGAGCGAGGCGCCCCCGCCGGCCCGCCCGGTGCCGACCGCGGCCACGGCGGCAAGCCCGCTGCGCACCTGCTCCGTCGCCGACCTGGCCGCCGATCCGAGGCTCGCGAACTTCCAGGCCCAGGTCGTCAACGCGACCACCGGAGAGGTGCTCTTCGACCGCGGCGGCGACACCCCGTCGCGCACCGCCAGCGTGCTCAAGGTGCTGACCAGCGCGGCCGCGCTCCGCGTCCTCGGCCCCGACTACCGCGCCACGACGACCGTGGTCGCCGGCAGCGCGCCGGGATCGGTGGTCCTCGTCGGCGGGGGAGACCTGACCCTGTCCCGCACGCCCTCCGGCGAAGAATCCGTGTACGCCGGGGCCGCCCATCTCGACCAGCTGGCCGACCAGACCATCGCGGCCTGGCAGGCCGACCCCGCGAACCCGCCGCTCACCTCCCTCATCCTCGACTCCTCCCTGTTCGGCGGCCCCGGCTGGGACCCGAGCTGGGACCGCAAGGAACTCTCCGACGGCTACATGCCAGAGATCACGGCGCTCCAGGTCGACGGCGACCGGGACAACCCCTCGCGCAGCACCTCCGCGCGCAGCGGCGACCCGGTCGGGCGGGCCGGTGCGGCCTTCGCGGACGAGCTGGGCGGCGGTGTCAGCGTCAGCCGTGGCACGGCCCCGGCCGGCGCCCGCCAGCTCGCATCCGTGCAGTCGCAGCCGGTGTCGACGCTCATCCAGCAGTCCCTGACCGTCTCGGACAACGCGCTCGCGGAGATGCTCGCCCGCCTGGTCGCGGTCAAGTCCGGGGCCGGCAACACGTTCGAGTCCCTGCAGCAGTCCACCGTCGCCGGACTCGCCCCCTACGGCCTCGACACCTCGGGGATCCTGATCGCCGACGGGTCGGGACTGAGCGACGACAACGCCGTGCCGCCGTCCTACCTGACCCGCCTGTTCATCAAGATCAACGCCCGCGAGGGCAACCTCGGGGTCATCTTCGACGGTCTGCCCGTGGCCGGCGGGCCCAGCGGATCGCTGTCCTACAGCGACCGGTTCACGGGCGAGAACGCGGTCGCCGACGGCGCCGTCTTCGCCAAGACCGGCTGGATCGACACCGGGTACACGCTCTCGGGAATCATCCACGCCGCCGACGGCACGCCGCTCACCTTCGCCGTTTACGCGCTCGGTGATGTGAGCGATAATGCGAAGCAGGCGCTCGACACCATCACCGCAGGCTTCTTCCGCTGCGGCGACAACCTGTCGAACACCTGACCAGCCAACACCTGACCAGTCAGCCACTGACCGGCTGATCGACGCATCCGCCGAGCGAAGGAGCCACCCCGTGACCAGGGCCCTGTTCATCATCGACGTTCAGAACGACTTCACCGAGGGCGGTGCCCTCGCCGTGGAGGGCGGGTCTGCGGTCGCCGCGGGAGTGAGTGCGCTGCTGGCGGCGCATCCGGATGCCTACGACGCCGTCTTCGCGTCCCGCGACTGGCACGACCCCGACAGCGACAACGCCGGCCACTTCGCCCTGTCGGGCGAGCCCGACTTCACGGGCACCTGGCCGGTGCACTGCGTGGCCGGGACCCCCGGCGCCGAGTACCACCCGTCGTTGTTGCTGCCCGATACCACCATCCACATCCGCAAGGGCCAGGGCCGACCCGGCTACTCGATCTTCGACGGCGTCTCGGAGGGCGGGGAGAAGACCGGCGAGCTGCTCATCGCCAACGGCGTGACGGACATCGACATCGTCGGCCTCGCCACCGACCACTGCGTGCGTGCCTCCGGCCTGGACGCGCTCGAGCACGGGCAGCACCTGCGGGTGCTGACCGACCTCGTGGCCGGCGTCGCCCCGCAATCGAGCGACGCGGCCCTGGCCGAACTGGCCCACGCCGGTGCGGTGCTCGTCACGTCCGACGTGGTCGACTAGGCGTGGTCGGGGAAGGCTCAACCAACGGGTCGGATTCGGGGGCCGGCGCCGGCATCGGCATGGCCGCGGACACGGCGTACGCCCGGCGCCTCGACGGCGTGCGCATTGCGTACGACGTCGCGCCGGGGGAGCGCCCCATCCTGCTGGTGCACGGGTTCGCGTCGACGGCCGAGATCACCTGGGCCGGCACGGGCTGGGTGCGGGCGCTGCAGGACGCGGGGCGCGGCGTGATCACGCCGGACCTGCGCGGTCACGGCCGCAGCGACAAACCGCATCGCGGCATCGACTACGTGCCGCGGCAGCTCGCCGCCGACCTCGTCGTCGTGCTCGACGCCCTCGGCCTGGACCAGGTCGACGTCGTCGCCTATTCCATGGGTGCGAGGGTGGCCGCGGCCCTGGCCCGGCTGGCCCCGGATCGGGTGCGCCGCATGGTTCTCGGCGGGGCGGGACCGGTCGAACTGTTCGAGACCTGGGACACGGATGCCGTGCGCCGCTTCGTCGCCGACGACACCCTCCCCACCGAACCGACGATCGCGGCGGTGCTCGGTTCGGCGTTCAGAGCCGGCGCCGACCGTGAGGCCCTCGCGGCCTGCGTGCTGGGTGTGGCCGGCGCCACGCTCGACGTGCCCGCCGAGATCCCCGTGCTCTACGTCGCCGGCGGCGCGGACGCCATCCCCACCGGGGTGGCCGACCTCGCCCGCGCGCGCGGATCCGAGTACCGCGAGCTGCCCGGCCGGGACCACGTGAACACGCTCACCTCCCGCGAGTTCAAACGGGCCGCGCTGGAGTTCCTGGCCTGAGCCCCTGCCCAGGTCATCGCCGGGGCGGATGCATGCTCCACGTTCAGGCGCACACAGAAGTGGTGGGCGAGCCGTAGCCCGCCCACCACTGTCTGAGCCACCCGATCAGGCGGTCGGCGCCGCCCGCAGGTCGTCCCACGAGATGGTCATCGGGGCCGGCATCCCGGTGCGGCTCAGGTAGGTGTACAGCCCGAGGGATCCCGCGGACTGCAGCCCCGCGGTGTTGTCGGTCTGCGTTCCCTGCCAGGTCGCCGGCTCGGCAGCCCCCGCCTTCCAGACCTTCGCCTGGATGGTGGTCGGAGCCGTCCCGGTCACCTGCACCCGGAACTGCAGCCGGTCCCCGGTGTTGAGGGTGACACCGGTGGCAATCGTGGAGCCGATCAGCTGATCGTTGTTGCGCACCAGCTGGAGCTGGACCGCCCCGGTGGTGCCCACCACGACCCGCGCACCGTAGGAGTTGGTACCGACCTGCCGGCCGATCACTCCCACGTAGACGCTGCTCGCCGTGGGTCGGGGGAACGCCACCGAGGCAGTGAGGTCGGTGCTCGTCGAGGACACGCCCCCGAGGACCGCCGTGCGGATCGCCCCCGCCGCCACGTTGACCGTGCCCGTTCCGCCGTTCACTGCGAAGTCGGAAGCGGTCCCGGTCACCGTCCAGGCGCCGCCCGTGTCCGCGCTGCCGAAGCCGTTGGTCGTGGTGCGACCGAAGGCGTCAGTGGCGAAGGCGGCCGGCCCCGGCGGCGGCGGCGTGACCGGCCCGGTCACGGTCACCGGGTGGGTGACCGGGGCCGACGTTGCGCCCTTGTCATCCTTCACGATGAGACTGACCTGGTAGGTGTTGCCCGCGCCGTAGGTGTGGCTCGTGGTGGGTGTGGCGGTGGTGGCCGTCGTCCCGTCGCCGAAGTCCCAGGCGTAGGACGCGACCGTCCCGTCCGAGTCCTTCGAGGCGCTGCCGTCGAAGCTCGCGGCAAGCCCGTTGGGGGTCCCGGTGAACTCCGCCGTCGGTGCGGCGTTGGTCGCCGGGGGTTCCGTCGGGGCCGAGCCCGTCGCACCGGCCCACAGGTCGTCGAAGGAGACGACGAGTGAGGTCGGCGTGGCGGAGCTGCTGAGGTAGCTGTACAGGCCGATGGAGCCGGCCGACTGCAGTCCGGCGGTCGCATCGGTGACGGTGGCCTGCCAGTTCGCCGGCTCCGCGGTGCCCACCTTCCAGACCTTCGCCTGGATGGTGGTCGGAGACGTCCCCGTCACCTGTAGCCTGAACTGGAGCCGATCACCGGTGGCGTAGGTGAGACCGGCGACGGTCACCGCCCGCATCTGGATATCGGTGTTTCTCACCAGCTGCAGCTGCACCGACCCATTGGCGCCGATGACGGCTCGTGTCCCGTAGGTCGCGGTGCCCACCCGGCGGCCGATCAGGCCGACGTAGTTGCTGCTCGCGGACTGTCGGGGGAACCCCACGGTCGCCCGCACCTCGGTATCCGATGAGGACACCGACGCCAGGTAGGCGAAACGGTTGCTGCCCTGCGGCAGTGTGATGTTCGCCGTCCCGCCGCTCACCGCGAAGTTGCTCGCGGTTCCGCTGACGGTCCATGCCCCACCGGTCTCGGCGGTGCCGAACCCGTTGGTGCTCGACCGGGTGAACGAGTCCTGCGCCAGCGCCGTGCCCGCGGGGGGTGTGACGCTCCCGACGGTGACCGAGCGTATGGTCGTGCCCGTGGCGCCGCCGTTGTCCGTCACCGTGAGCGTCACCGTGTAGGTGCCGGCCGTGGCGTAGGTGTGGGTCGCCGTGACCCCGGTGCCCGCGGCGGTGTTATCGCCCCAGTTCCAGGAGTAGCCGGTGACGGATCCGTTCGGGTCGCTCGACGTGGAGCCGTCCACACTCACTCCGAGCCCGTTCGGGGTCGCGGTGAACGCGGCGGTCGGCGGGGTGTTCGTCGGTGTGCCACCCGCGGTGTTCACCAATCCGGGGGTGCCGCCCGTGGTCGAGGTCGCCCGCCAGTTGGCCGGGTCCGCGTTGTCCGCGGTCGGTGACACCAGCTCCAGGGAGGGGCCGCCGGTTGCCGCCGGCCACGGCGCGGTCGCGCCGTAGGTCACCGTGTCGACGACGTTCGCGCCGTTCATCAGGGTGAGCGCCTCGCCGTCGCCGCTGAGGTCGCCGACGAACTCGCCGCCGACCAGCCGGTTCCCGGTGGGGTACGCGGCACTGAAGGCCTTGTCGTTTTCGACGAACACCATGCGACCGCCGGCCGGGATGACCGTGCCGGGCTGAATCGTCAGGTTGACCCCGTTACTGATCTTCCAGCCCGAGATGTCGACCGCCGTGGTGCCCGGGTTCGCGAGCTCCAGCCAGTCGCCGCCGGTGTTCGCCGCGCTGTGCATGATCTCGTTGATCACGACGGCAGCGTTCGCCGACTGTGAGGTCGGGACCGGCTTTCCGGTGCCAGTGTTGTTGTTGATCGCGTTGCGGCGGTCGGCCAGGCCGGCGAGGAAGGCCGTCCGGGCAGACGCCGGAGTGTAACCGCCCCACTTGGCACGGTCGAGGTTCCAGTCGGCCTGCGTCTTGGACGTGATCGCGTCCCACTGCGCCTCGTACTGGCCGGGTGGGAGGAACTGGTCGGCCAGGGTGCGGAGGTGGCGGTAGAACATCTCCTTGATCTCGGGGTAGGCGAGCATCGCCTGCGTGAAGTTATTGGAGGTGTCCGGGGTCAGGAACAGTCCCTTGCCGTCGCTGGCCGGCGTGGTGAAGGTCCAGTTGAGGTCCCACTGCCACATCTCCCAACGGCCGGTGCCGGCGGTGTCGCGCGCGATCCACCAGTTGTACCACCCGCTGTCCTGGTGGCGGATGATCGAGTTGGTCGCCATGTAGTTGACGAGCTCGGGGACGTTCACGTTCTTGTAGATCCAGGCCTGCTGCGCGGCGGACGGGTTGGCGTCCACCGTGTTGGACAGGGTCCACGCATCCGTGAAGTCCTCGCTCTTTCGGGTCTTCTTGTCCAGCCAGGCGTTCGCCTCGAGGACGGCCGGGGAGGACGTCGCGCCGAGGCTTCCGGCATCGCCCTTGTAGATCGCCCAGTCACTGACGCCCTGGGCGTCGCGCCAGGAGCCGTCCATGGTCTCCATGATGCGGCCGAGGCTCCAGAAGGCGCCGTTCCGCTGGGTGCGGACGGGGAGGATGTTGAGGCCGCGGTTGCCGGCGGCACGCACGGTCGCCCAGGAGACGTCGGCGAAGTTGTCGGAGTAGTTCTGGAGGGCGAACTCGTCGAGCGGGTACGGGAGCGCGCCGCCCAGGTCGAACGTGTACCCCTTGGGGAGCTCGACCTTCCAGTTGACCTTGGCGGCCGTGCGTGAGGTGTTTCCGCGCACGTTCATCAGCGCGTTGTCGATGACCTGCCCGTTGTACGACCACACGGCCGCACCCTGGAAGTCGTCCGTCCGGTGGTTGGCGAGGATGTCGTTGTAGACGGAATCGGCCATGAACCACTCGATGACCGGCAGCTGGGTGCTGACGCCCGACGTCACGACGACGCCGAGGTATCTGATCGACGCACCGTCCGCGGGAAGGGAATACGCGACGCCCGCGGCGTCGGCCTCGATCCGGTACCGGACGAGATTGCCGGCAGCCTGGCCGGATATGGTGGCGGAGTAGACGCCGTCACCCGCTCCGCCCGGGCTAGCCGCATCGTCGCGGAACGGGAGGGAGGCGTCCGCGCCGAACATGACCTTGTAGACGAGGTTCGCACTCGATCCGGGCTTCAGCCGGGCCGAGACGGTGATGGGCTCGTTGGGTGCCGGGCGCGCCGGGGTGGCGGTGACCTCGGTGATTTCCGGGGTTGGGCCCGCGCCGTTGATCGAGTTCACCTTGCCGGGGGTGCCGAGGTTCACGGCGCTGGCGCCCCAGCTGGCCGCCTGCGTGTTGTCGGAGAGGAGGTCGCTAAGCTCGAGCGTCGGTCCGGTTCCGTCGGGGGACGCGGGCCAGCCGGGGAGGCCGGCGTCGGAGTACGTCACCGTGTCGACGGTGGCCGCCGAGGCATCCTTCACGGTGATGATGCCGGTGCTGTTCTTCAACTTCGTCAAGGCGCCGTACACGGCGTTGGGTGCGAACCCGTTGGTCGTCTGGAATTGGACGGCATTGGCCGCCACGACGAAGTAGCCGTGTGCGGGAATCGTGGACCCCGCGGGGAACGTCGCGGTGACGGCGTCGGTGATGGTCCAGCCCGAGACGTCGATGGCGCTCGAGGACGTGTTCGTCAGCTCGAACCAGTCGTCGGCGTCCAGGTCTGAGGCGGCGTGGTAATTGATCTCGGAGATCACCACCCCGCCGGGTTCGGCGAATGCCGGGGTGGCGACGAGCACCGATCCGGCGATCGTGGCGAGAACAACAGCGATGGAGGCGCCGCGCGCCACTCGTCCAGCCGTCATTGGATGACCCTTCAATGGAAGGTGGGAGCCCCGGTGGGTAGCCGGCAGCCCGCGCCGTTCGGGTGGACGGCGTCGCAGGGGACAGTATCCGGAGACTCACCGAAAAGCTACCCAATTCGGTCGGCCCCCCGACGAGCCGGCGATCAGCCGGTGGGTCCGGCGGAGAGGTTGTCGAAGGTGATGGGGAGGCTGGTGGAGGTGCTGCTGCTGCTGAGGTAGCTGTAGAGGCCGATGGAGCCGGCGGTCTGGAGTGCGCTGGTGGTGTCGGTGATGCTGGCCTGCCAGGCTCCGGGCTCGGTCGTGCCGGTCTTCCAGACCCTGGCCTGGATGGTGGTCGGTGAGGTGCCGGTGACCTGGAGCCGGAACTGGAGCTGGTCGCCGGAGTTGAAGGTGAGGCCGGTCACGCTGACCGAGCGCAGCACGGTGTCGGTGCTGCGCTGGAGTTGCAGTTGAACGGATCCGGCGGAGCTCACGACGGCCCGGGCGCCGTAGCTGCCGGTGCCCACGCGGCGGCCGATCAGGCCCACGTAGGCACTCGAGGATCCGGGCCGGTTGAACGTAACGGTGGCCGTCATCTCGGTGTCGGTGGCGGACACCCCGGTGAGGTAGGCGTATCGGTTCGCGCCGCGGGGAAGGGCGATGGTGCCGGTGCCGCCGGTGACGGAGAAGTTCGCGGCGGTGCCGCTGGTCGTCCAGGCCCCACCCGTGTCGGCGGTGCCGAACCCGTTCGCCACGGTGCGGGTGAACGAGTCCGTCGCGTAGGCGGTTCCGGCCGGCGGCGGAGGAGGCGGAGGCGGAGGCGGCGGAGGGGTGCCCGGGTCGGTGACGGTGACGCCGTGCGTGATCGTCCCGGTCGCCCCGCCGTTATCCTGAACGGTCAGGGTCACCTGGTATGTGCCCGCCGCGGCATACGGGTGGCTTGCCGTTGCCCCGGTGCCGGTCGCGCCGTCGCCGAAGTCCCACGAGTAGGACGCGATCGTGCCGTCCGAGTCGCTCGATCCGGACGCGTCGAACGACGCGGTGAGGTCGGCCACGGTGCTGGAGAACGCCGCCACGGGCGCCACGTTCGCCGGCGGCGGCGGCGGGGTCGAACTGTACGGAATCCGCTGGATCTGCAGCACGTTCGGCGTACCGACCACCGATATCTTCGCCCATTCCGACGTTCCGCCCTGGACGGTGATGCGAGTGAAGTTCGGCACCTTCACCGTGCCGTAGAAGGACGTCCACTTGTTGTCGGTCCGGTTGAGAGGCTGGTCGTTGACGAACCCGTGAGTGTCGCCGTTGAACAGGAAGACGGGCTTGCCGAAGCTGAGGCTGTCCGTCGCGAGTGCCGTCACGATCGGCTGGAACGCCTGCTTGTAGGTCGAGTTCCCGGTGCCCGGGATGAACATATCCGCCTGGGTGAGAAAGACCACCGCGCGGCTGCCGTTGGCCTTCGCGTTCGCGACGGCGGTGTGGATCTCGGAGATGACCGCGTTCGTTCGGGCGGTGACCTCGTCCCTCTGGGCGGTGCCCACGCTGGATGAGCCGGACCAGGTGTTGAGGTCGTTGTTGCTGCCGACGATGTGCAGCATCGCGAACGTCAGGGCGCCCTGCTGGAAGGTGACGTTCTCCGGGTAGCCCGCCTGTGCGGTCACCGCCATCTTGTTCTGGCCGAGCGTGACGCCGGGGTTCGGGAAGAAGATGGAGCGGAGCGCCGCCAGACGCTCGAGCGGGTTGCCGGCTCCGACCAGGGCGCGTGAGCAGTCGGCCCACTCATTGTCGCCGGGGGTGTACATCATCGGATCGGAGAAGGTGTTGAAATGGTTCCTGATCAGGGAGTAGTAGGAATTGGAGCAGTCCAGCGGACTGCTGATGTCGCCGACATGGAACACGGTTTGCACCGCGGGGTCTGCGTTGATGTTCGCGATCTCGGTGGGGAGCTGGCTGAGCTGCGTCGAGCCGTACGGGACATCCCCGATGACGGCGAACGTAAGCGGATCGGCCGCAGCGGCGGGGGCGGCCAGGCCGAGGATCGAGGCGGCGGCAACGGCTGCGGTAATGGCGACGGAGAGGGTGCTCGGCATACGGCGCACGGGAGACTCCCATTAACGTGGGGTGTAGACGGGGTCGATCGGCTAAAGGAACGGTACACCCGACGGGACGTCGTCGCCAGTGATTGGTTCACCGCCGTCTGGCGAAGCGAGCCGTGCTGCCTCCCGTAGGGTGGGCAATGCGTGCCTCGCCGCCGAAGCCGCCGAATGCCGACCGGGGGACCGTCATGACAACCGACATCCAGGATGCGACGCGAAAAACGCCGATGGGCGCGGTCTCGACCGGCCCGACCACCGGTGCGGGCTCGACGGCCGGGCGGCACTGGCTGGCACCGGCGGCGGCGATCTTCGCGGTCGCCTGGGGCGGCAACGAGTTCACCCCGCTGCTGGTGATGTACCGCCAGGCCGACGGGTTCTCGAACCAGCTGGCGAACCTGCTGCTCGGCGCCTACGTGCTCGGCATCATCCCGGCGCTGCTGATCGCCGGACCGCTGTCTGACCGGTTCGGCCGCCGGCCGCTGATGCTGCCCGCGCCCTGGATCGCGATCGGGGGGAGCGTGCTGCTGGCGCTGTCCGCGGGCAACGTGCCGATGCTGCTGGCCGGCCGCATCCTCTCCGGCGTCGCCCTCGGCCTGGCCATGGCCGTCGGCACCAGCTGGGTGAAGGAACTGTCCGCGAAACCGTTCGACCTCCGGGCCGACCGGGCCTCGGGGGCGCGGCGGGCGACGATCGCGCTGTCCCTCGGGTTCGCCCTCGGGGCGGCGAGCTCCGGCGCGCTGGCCCAGTGGGCCCCCTTCCCCGGCGTGCTGCCCTACGCCGCGCACACGGTCATCGCCGTGGTGTTCGGCCTGCTGCTGCTGCGCACCCCGGAGTCCCGGGGCCGGGGCATCGCGGCCCGCCCCCTGCCGGCGGCCCACCCGGCCACCTCCCCGTACCCGCGATTCCTGCTCCTGATCGTGCCCGTGGCACCCTGGGTCTTCGGAACGGCCACGACCGCGTACGCCGTGCTGCCCGCACTGGCCGCCGGACAGATCCCGTCCGCGCCGGTCGCGTTCGCGGCCCTGCTCTGCGTGGTGGCACTCGTGGCGGGCGCGTCCCTGCAACTGTTCAGCCACCGCATCACCGCGGGGCACAACGCCCGCGGCATCATGGTCGCCCTGATGCTGACCGTTGGGTCTTTGCTGCTCGCATCCGTCGCCGTGAACCCGCCCCGGCTGTGGCTGATCCTGCCGGCCGCGGCCCTCCTCGGCGCCGCCTACGGCCTGCTGATGGTGTCGGGCCTGCAGGAGGTGCAGCGGATCGCGCCGCCGGACCACCTGGCCCGGCTGACCGCCGTCTACTACGGCATCACCTACCTCGGCTTCTTCGTGCCGCTGGGACTGTCCCTGCTCGAGCCCTGGCTCAGCTACCAGGTCATGTTCGCGGGCGGGGCTGCCGTGTCGGCGGTGTCGCTGGGGCTGGTCATGGTCATCTTCCGCCGGGACATCTCGCTGCACCGCGCGGCCGCCCGGGACGCATCCGTCTGACCGCACCGAAATCCAGCCGCACCGAAATGTTTTTCTATGCATGTGCATCCGTTTTCGGGCTGGCGGGAGAAGTAAGGGTAAGAGAGGGACAGATTCCCTCCCCAGAATGACCCCCCTTACAGACCCAAGCAGGAGGAAACGATGCACAAGTCCCTCAAGATCGGCATGACGGCCGGGGCCCTCGGCGCCCTCGTCGCGCTCGGCGGTATCGCACCGGCCCAGGCGGCCGACGACGTCGCGAAGCTGTCCGTGCTGCACGGAGTTCCCGGCCTCACCGTCGACGTCTACGTGAACGACAAGCTCACCCTCGACGACTTCAAGCCGGGCGACCTCGCCGGCCCGCTCGATCTCGCCGCCGGCACCTACAAGGTCGCCATCACCGCATCCGATGCGACGGATGCCAGCGCTCCCGTGATCGGGCCGGTGGACCTTCCGCTCGAGGCCGGCAAGAACTACACCGCCGCGGCTCACCTCCAGGCGGACGGCAAACCCACCGCGACGCTGTTCACCAACGACATCTCGCAGCTCGCCGCCGGTGAGGGCCGTCTGACGGTTCGCCACGTGGCCGCCGCCCCCGCGGTCGACGTCCTGGCCAACGGCGCCGCGGCGATCACCAATCTGGTGAACCCGAACGAGTCGATGCTCGTGCTGCCGGCCGGCACCATCTCGGCCGCCGTCGCCGCGACCGGAACCACCGACCCGGTGATCGGCCCGGCAGACGTCAACGTCGCCGAGGGCACGAACACGATCGTCTACGCCTGGGGCAGCCTGACCGACAAAAACCTGGCGCTCGCCGTGCAGACGATCAACGGGCTCCACTCGAACCCGGACAGCATCCCCGCCGGTGAGGGCGGCCTCGTCGCCACCAACCAGACCGGCAAATCGACCGGACTGATGGTCGGCGGTTTCGCGGCCCTCATGATGGGGCTCGTCGCCGCAGCCGTTGTCGGCATGCGCCGCGCCGCCGGCGCCCGCCGCTGACACCCGCCGGACGAGGAACAGACACCATGAGAGCCACAGCGGGCAGCATCCCAGCGCTCGCTGTGGCTCTCGTGCTGCTCACCGGCTGCACCCCCGCCCCGGGCGAAGCCCCGAGTGCGCCCTGGAACTGATCTCGCTCCAGCACACGGTGGCCGTCGGCCGGTCCGTCCGCACAGTGCGACTCGTCGAGCCCGGCGACCAGGTCTGGGGGCGGATCCACTCCGCACTCGGCCTGACCGACGCCGTTGCCGCGTCGCCGCGGCTCGCCGACTACGCTTCGGCGGCCGAGCCGGCCGAGCCGGCCGAGCCGGCCGAGCCGGTAGCGGAGGCCGAGCCGGCCGCGCTCACCGAACCTGCCGAGCCGGCCGAGCTCGCCGAACCGGGAGCGGAGTCCGAGCCGTCCGCAGCTGCAGAGCCTGCCGAGCCGGGAGCGAGAGCCGAGCCGTCGGCAACTGCCGAGCCCGAGCCCGAGCGCGCCGCCGTAGCCGAGCCTGGACCGACCCCTGGTCCTGACCAGGCGGGACAGTCGGCATCCGTCACCGATATCGGGGCCGGGTCGCGATCGCACGCCCGTCACCGTCGTCGCCGGGTCTGGCTGCCCGTGGCGGTGGCGGCGGGAATCGTCGGCCTCGTCGGAGGAATCGGCGGCGGAATCTGGTGGGAATCCCTCCGGCAACAGGCCCCGGCACCGGTGATTGCGACGGCCGAACTGGACCCGTTCCCCGGCTGGACGGCCAGCGGCGTCGCCCAGGTCGAGAAGACGGCCGATGGCCACCGCGAGGTGGTGGTCGATGTCACCGGGGCGACGGATGCCGGGCTCCGGGAAGTGTGGCTGATCAAGTCGGACGCGTCCGGGCTGATCAGCATCGGCCTGCTCGACGGTGACAGTGGCCACTTCGCCATTCCGGACGGAGTGGACCTGTCCGAGTTCCCGCTGGTCGACGTGTCCGCCGAGCCCGACGACGGCAACCCGGCGCACTCCGGCGACGCCGGCGTGCGCGGCGAGCTCCGCACAGTCTGACCCGCTGACCCGCTCCGCCCCACCCTCTCCGCAGAGTCTGACCCGCCCGCAGTCCGCCCCCGATAGTGCCCGTTCCGGTCGAGAGTGCCCGTTCCAACGGGCACTCTCGACCGGAACGGGCACACTCACGAGACGGGGAGCGGCCGGAACGGGCGGCCGGAGTGGGCCGCTAGAGCGTGTTGCCCAGCTTGAAGCCGTGCTCGACGTCGTCCTTACGGGTGTACGAGAAGCCGTCGGCGCCGACCGTGACGGCCATCTCGCTGGACTCGGTGCGGGCGATCACCGGCTGCGGGTTGCCGTCCAGGTCGAGCACGAGCGAGGCATCCGTGTACCAGCTGGGCACGACCGGGTTGCCCCACCAGTCGCGGCGCTGGTTGTCGTGCACGTCCCAGGTGACGACGGGGTTGTCCGGGTCGCCGGTGTAGTAGTCCTGCGTGTAGATCTCCACCCGGTGGCCGTCGGGGTCGCGCAGGTAGAGGTAGAACGCGTTCGAGACGCCGTGGCGGCCCGGGCCGCGCTCGATCACGTCGGACATCCGCAGGGCGCCGAGCTTGTCGCAGATGTAGATGATGTTGTGCTTCTCGTGCGTGGAGAAGGCGATGTGGTGCATCCGCGGGCCGTCGCCGCCGGTCAGGGCGGTGTCGTGCACGGTGTCCTTGCGGCGCATCCAGGCCGCGTAGGTGACGCCGTCATCGTCCTGGATGTCTTCGGTGACCCGGAAGCCGAGGTCCTCGAGGTAGCCGCGGCCGCGTCCCACGTCGGGGGTGACCTGGTTGAAGTGGTCCAGGCGCACCAGGGCGCCGGGGCCCTGCAGGTCGTAGCGCCAGGCGAGGCGTTCGACGTGCTCCACGGAGTAGAAGAACTCGTAGGGGAAGCCGAGCGGGTCCTCGACCCGCACGGAGTCTCCGATGCCCTTGACGAACCCGTTCGTGCGGCGCTCGGTGCGGCAGCCGAGCTCCTGGTACCAGGCCTCGGCCAGGCCCACATCTTCGGGGGCGCGCACCCGGAACGCCATCGCGGCGACGGCGGCGACGGGGCCCTGGCGCAGCACGAGGTTGTGGTGGATGAACTCCTCGAAGCTGCGCAGGTAGATTTCGGTGTCGCTCTCCTCGGTCACGACGAGGCCGAGCACGTCGACGTAGAACGCGCGCGAGCGGGCCAGGTCGGTGACGACGATGTCCATGTAGGCGCAGCGCAGGATGTCCGGCGGGGTCGCGGTGGGCGTGGGGATGGGGGTGGTGGTCATGGAATCCTCCTCGTTGAGTTTCAGTCGTTTGGCGTAGTGGCGGGGAATCAGGTGAGGGGTCCCAAATCGACCTTCGCAGGGCCAAGGAAGGTCGATATGGGACCCCTCACGCGATCGGAAGGGGGTTAGTGCGCGCCGAAGCGGGCGGTGTGCACGGACCCGAGGGTCACGTGCACGGCCTGCTGCTCGGTGTAGAAGTCGATCGACCGGTAGCCGCCCTCGTGGCCGAGACCGGAGGCCTTCACCCCGCCGAACGGGGTGCGCAGGTCCCGCACATTGTGCGAGTTGAGCCAGACCATGCCGGCCTCGATCGACTGCGCGAAGGTGTGCGCCCGGGTGAGGTTGCTGGTCCAGATGTAGGCGGCCAGGCCGTACTTGACGCCGTTGGCCAGCTCGAGGGCCTCCTCGTCGGTGTCGAACGGGGTGATCGCCACGACGGGTCCGAAGATCTCCTCCTGGAAGATGCGGGCGGTCGGGGCGACATCCGCGAACACGGTCGGGGAGACGTAGTTGCCCTCCGGCAGGTTCTCCGGGCGACCGCCACCGGCGAGCAGCCGGCCCTCGGACTTGCCGATCTCGACGTAGCTCATCACCTTCGCGTAGTGCTCGGGGTGCACGAGCGCGCCGACCTCGGTCTTCGGATCGTGCGGGTCGCCGACCACGATGTTGGCTGCGCGGGCCGCGTAGCGGTCGCAGAAGTCCTCGTAGATGGGGCGTTCCACCAGGATCCGGCTGCTGGCAGTGCAGCGCTCGCCGTTGAGCGAGAACACCCCGAACAGGGTCGAGTCGAGCGCGGCATCGAGGTCGGCGTCGGCGAAGACGACGGCCGGGGACTTGCCGCCGAGCTCCATCGACATGCCCTTGAGGTTCGCGGCGCAGTTGCGGTAGATGGTCTGGCCCGTGGTCGTCTCGCCGGTGAACGAGATGAGGGGGACATCCGGATGCTTGACCAGCGCGTCGCCGGCCTCTTCACCGAGCCCGTTGACCAGGTTGAACACCCCGTCGGGCAGCCCGGCGGCGCGGAAGATCTCGGCCCACAGGCTCGCCGACAGCGGCGTGAACTCGGCTGGCTTGAGCACGACCGTGCAGCCGGAGGCCAGCGCGGGGGCGAGCTTCCAGCTCTCCAGCATGAAGGGGGTGTTCCACGGGGTGATCAGTCCGGCCACGCCGACCGGCTTGCGGAAGACGTAGTTGATCTGGCTGCCCGGCACCTGGTAGGTGTCGTCGGTCTGCGCCACGATCAGGTCGGCGAAGAAACGGAAGTTCTCCGCCGCGCGCTTCGCCTGGCCCAGGGCCTGGGTGATCGGGAGGCCGGTGTCGAACGTCTCGAGTTCGGCGAGGCGGGCGTCCTGGGCCTCGACGGCATCCGCGATCTTGTTCAGGATGCGGGAGCGCTCGCGCGGCTTCATGCCGGGCCACGGGCCGTTGACGAAGGCTTCGGTCGCGGCGGCGACGGCGAGGTCGATGTCTTCCTTCTGGCCGGCGGCGGCGGTGGCGTAGGTCTGGTTCGACACCGGGTCGAGCACATCGAAGGTCGCCCCGGAGACGCTGTCGACGAAGCGTCCGCCGATGAAGTGCTGGATGCGGGTGGGCAGGTTTTCGGGCACGTGCCGGCTGACCGGCGTGGTCGCCGTCGCCGTTGCGGTGGCTGGCGCTGTCTGGACTGTCTCGGTCATGGCTCAGGCCGCCTTCGGGGTGAAGCCGGCGACCTGAAAGCCGTCGACGGGGGAGAGGTACGGTTCGCCGGCGGCCAGGAGCGTCTTCATCTTCGCGATGCCCGCATCCGTCGGGGTGATCAGCGGTGGGCGCACGAAGCCGCTCTCGATCAGGCCGCGCTGTTCGAGCACCCACTTGCCCGGTGCCGGGTTGGTCTCGACGAAGAGCAGGTCGACGAGGGGGTGCAGGCCATAGTGGATGCGGCGGGCCGTCTCGATGTCGCCGGCCATCCATGCGTTGTACATCTCGACGTGCGCGACCGGCGCGATGTTGCTGGTGGCGCTGATGTAGCCGATGCCGCCGAGGGCCATCAGGGGCAGGCAGAGCAGTTCGATGCCGCTCCAGACCAGCAGCTCGGGGCCGCAGAGTTGCAGCACCCGGGAGAAGTGCTCGAAGTCCTTGGTGGTCTCCTTGACGCCGACGAAGTTGTCGAAGTCGCGGTAGAGCCGATTGATGGTCTCCGGGGCGATGTCCACGGCGGTGCGGCTGGGCACGTTGTAGGCCACGATCGGCAGGTCCGGGAACTCCTCGGCGACGGTCTTGTACCAGACGTAGAGGGCTTCCTGGGTGGGCCGGGCGTAGTAGGGGGTGATGATCAGGGCGGCGTCGACGCCGGCGTCCCGGGCCGCGGCGGTCAGCTCGAGGGTCTCGTCGAGCTTGGCGGAACCGGTGCCGGGCATGAAGGGCACCCGGTCGCCGATCGCGGCGGCGACCGTGCGGATGGCGGCGGCGCGCTCGGCGATGGTCTGCGAGCTCGGCTCGCCGGTGGAGCCGCCGAGCGAGATGCCGTGGGTGCCGGAGGCGAGCTGCCAGTTCACCAGGTTGGTGAGTCCGGCGTGGTCGACGGCGCCGTCGGCGGTGAACGGGCTCATCAGCGGCGCGATGGAGCCCTTGATCTGGCTCGGGTCGGTGCGGAACTTCATTGTTTTTCCCTTCGGAGCAAGTGTGGTCAAGTCGTTCAAGACCCGGTGAGTGTGCCCGTTCCGGTCGAGAGTGACCGGTGCAACGGGCACTCTCGACCGGAACGGGAACAGGTAGAGGTGGGTTAGGCGGGTGCGGGTGCGGGTGCGGGTGCGGGTGCGGGTGCTGCTGCGGATGCGGCGGCGGCGGGGTGCTGCCGGGCCAGGAAGGCGTCGAGGGTGCCGAGCCGGTGGTTGCGCGCGGCGAGTTCGACCTGCAGGGGGTCGGCCCCGTTCTCGATCAGGTCGAGCAGGGCCGCGTGTTCGGCGACCGACTCCTGGGCGCGGCCGGGCACGAAACTGAACGTCGATTCGCGCAGGGTGCCGAGCCGGCTCCAGCCGCGGTGCACCAGATCGAGGACGTGCGCGTTCGGGCACGCCTCGAACAGGGCCGAGTGGAAGTCGCGGTTGAGCCGGGTGAAACTGACCGGGTCGAAGTGGTCCAGGCAGTCGGCCATCTCCGCGTTGATCAGCCGGGCGCGTTCGAGCGTGTCCGCGTCCATCAGCGGCGCGGACAGCGCCGTGGCGTAGCCCTCGACCAGGCCGAGGGTCTGCATCGTGTAGACGTATTCGGTGGCGTCGAGCATGGCCACCTGGGCGCCGATGTTGCGCTCGAACGTGACCAGGCCTTCGGCCTCCAGCAAACGGATGGCCTCCCGCACCGGCACCGTGCTGACGCCCAGCTCGCGGGCGATCTGCCCGAGCACGAGGCGGTAGCCCGGGCTGAAGCTGCCGTCGGTGATGCGCTCCCGGATCCACTGGTGGGCGAGCTGCGCCTTGCTCAGGGACGCATCCGTGGTCTGGGCGCCGGTCGAGATCGTCATGCCTGCTCCTTCGCCCAGTCCCGGAAGCGCGCCTTCCAGTCCGCGTTCATCGGGTAGAGCCCGTCGACGCCGTGCCCGGCCGCGACCATGGCGGCGATGAACGTCTCCTCGTGCTCCTGCACGATGGCGGCGGCCACGACCTCCTCGACCAGGTGCGGCGGGATCACGAGCACCCCGTCCGCGTCGCCCACGATCACGTCGCCGGGCTGCACGGAGGCGCCGCCGCAGGCGATGGTCAGGTCGGTGTCCCACGGCACGTGCCGGCGTCCGAGCACGGCCGGGTGCGGTCCGGCGTGGTAAGTGGGGATGGAGAGGGCGGTGACGGCCGCGAGGTCGCGCACGCCGCCATCCGTCACGATCCCGGCGGCGCCGCGCACCTGGGCGCGCAGGGCCAGAATGTCGCCGACCGTGCCCGTGCCCAGCTCGCCGCGGGCCTCGATCACGAGCACGTCGTCGGTGCCGAGCGAGTCGAACGCGCGCTTCTGGGCGTTGTACCCGCCGCCGTGCGACTCGAACAGGTCCTCCCGGGCCGGGATGTACCGCAGGGTGCGGGCCCGGCCGACCAGGCGGGCGTCCGGCCGGGTGGACCCCAGGCCGTCGATCGACACGGCGTTGAGGCCCCTCTTGCGCAACTGGGCGCTGAGGGTGGCGGTGCCGACGCTGTTGATCCGGGCCTTCAGCTCGGCCGTGAGGTCGAACGCCGGCGCGGCGACGGATGCCGGGGCGAGCCCGGCCGCCTCGGCCGACCCCCAGGCCTCGGTGCGCTGCAGATCGTCGACCAGCGGCTTCGCCCCGAAGTCCTGAAACGGCACCGATCCCGCCGTGATCGGGCTGACCAGGCGGCCGGTGCTCGGCGCTCCCGGCGCGCCCGGGGCATCCACTTCGACCTCGACCGTGTCGCCGGGCACGACCACCGAGGATCCGGCGGGCGTGCCGGTGAGGATCAGGTCGCCGGGTTCGAGGGTGATCAGCTGGGACAGGTCGGCCACGAGCCGGCCGAACCCGAAGAGCAGGTCGGCGGTCGTGTCCTCCTGGGCGAGGGTGCCGTTCACCCAGGTGCGGATGCGCAGCGCGGCCGGGTCGAGGTCCTGCGCCGACAGCAGCGCCGGGCCGACCGGGGTGAAACCGTCCCCGCCCTTCGAGCGCAGGTTCGAGCCCTTGTCCGCGTGGCGCAGGTCGTACACGCCGAAGTCGTTGGCCGCCGTGACGTGGGAGACCGCCGCCCAGCCGTCCTCGGGTGGGACGCCGCGGGTGCGGCGCCCGATGACCAGCGCGATCTCGCCCTCGAACACCAGCAACTCGCATCCGGCCGGCCGCTCGACCGGCGCGCCGCTGGAACTGAGCGACGACGCCGGCTTGAGGAAATAGGACGGCTGGCTGGGTGTGCGGCCGCGCTGGGCGGCCCGGCTCGGGTAGTTCAGGTGCAGGGCGATGATCTTGCCCGGCGTCCCGAGGGTGCTGGCGGATGTGGGTGATGTCGTCAAGTGCGGCGGCCCTTCTCGTCGTGCTGGCGTGTGTCGCGTCTGGTCGTGCGGGTGGTGCGGGTGGTGCGGGTGGTGCGGGTGGTGCTGGTCGGGTCTAGTCGTGCTGGGAGATGCCGAGCGGCACTCCGCGGGTCTCCTTCACCGCGGTCACGGCGATGAAGGAGATGGTGGCGAGCACCATGATGTAGATGCCGATCGACGGGGACCAGCTGGTCTCGTCCAGCAGCAGCTGTGCGATCAGCGGGGCGAAGGCGCCGCCGAGGATGGCGCCGAGGGCGTAGCCGATGGAGACGCCGGAGTAGCGCACCTGGGCCGGGAACATCTCCGCGTACAGGGCGGCCTGCGGTCCGTAGGAGAAGCCGAGGCCGCTGGCCAGGACCACGAGCGCGACCGTGAACCAGAGGATGTTGCCGGTGTCGATCAGCAGGAACATCGGGATCGCCCAGATGAACAGCCAGCCGTAGCCGAACTGGAAGGTGCGGATGCGGCCGATCCGGTCGGAGAGGATGCCGCCGAACATCGTCGACGCGAGCCAGAACACGGCGGCGATGGTGCTGGCGAGCAGCACCGGGGAGCGTTCCATGCCCAGGCCGCCGGCCTCGACCGGCTTCGTGGCGTAGGAGGAGAAGAACGCGATCAGGAGGTAACCGGCCGCGTTGTTGGCGATGAAGATCAGGGCGGTCAGGATGACCTGGCGCCAGTGGTCGGAGAAGAGCTGGCGCAGCGGGGCGGCCGATTCCTTCTTGCGGTCCTGCATCTCCTGGAAGACGGGGCTTTCGTCGACGGAGCGGCGGATGACGAAGCCGACGATGATCAGCAGCAGGGAGACGAGGAACGGGATGCGCCAGCCCCAGGAGAGGAAGGCTTCCTCGTTCATCGAGGAGGTGACGAGCAGCATCACGCCGGTCGCCAGGATGAGTCCGGTCGGCACGCCGATCTGCGGGTAGGCCCCGAAGAATCCGCGGCGGTTGACCGGGGCGTGCTCGACGCTCATCAGCGCGGCTCCGCCCCACTCGCCGCCGGCCGAGAAGCCCTGCAGGATGCGCAGCAGGATGAGCAGGATCGGTGCCCAGACGCCGATCTGCTCGAAGGTCGGCAGAAGGCCGATCAGCGCGGTGGCCGCGCCCATGATGACGAGGGTGAGCACGAGCATGGCCTTGCGGCCGAGGCGGTCGCCCAGGTGCCCGGCGACCACGGCGCCCAGCGGGCGGAACAGGAAGCTGATGCCGAGGGACGCCCAGGCGATCAGCTGCGCCAGACCGGCGTTGTCATTGGCGAGCGGGGCGAAGTACAGCCCGGCCAGCACGAGGCCGGCCGCCTGCGCGTAGATGAAGAAGTCGTACCACTCGATGGTGGTGCCCACCATCGTGCCGGCCAGGACGCGGCGTTCCTCGCGCCGTTTGGCGTTCGTCCTGTTCTCGGCCTGGGTGTGATCGGTCGTCAATGCCATGGAATACTCCTTCGTATTTCACTGCGGTCTGTGCTGTGTGAGTGCTGTGTCAGCTGCAATTCACTGCGGGTTCATGCGCGATCTCGCGCGATTCCAGAACGGTATCACAGATCGTATATTATCCAAAGGGGATTCTGGGCGAGGTGGCCTGGGGCGGCCGGTAGCCCGGCGGGGTGTGCGGGCCGCTGGCCGTGCCGGGCGGAATGCCGGTCGACGGGGCGGACCCCGACCGGATGCTGCGGGCGGGCGTGCCGGGCGTGCCGGGCGTGCCGGGCGGAATGCC